>CAZDUL010000027.1:0-16456 GCA_964508635.1 uncultured Allobosea sp.
CGTGTGCCCGGTGCCCCTTTCGCAGGCTCACGCCTGTGGGCGTCCCCTGCAGCTTGGGGACCGCGGGCGCGGCGCAATGATGACGGGATGCTAGCCGGCGGCGCCTTGCATCCGAGTCTGCCGTGACGCATATCACGGGCGGAAGGTTGGCGCGGGACGTAACACTCGCCAACCGGGTCAGGTCCGGAAGGAAGCAGCCCTAACGAGCCCGTGCGGGTCCATGTCCAGCCTTCCACCGATCCCTTGCGGTCGGAACACGGCGCGGAACGCACTCCGGCACCCGGAGAGACGGCGAACATGTCCGACGATCTGACCGGCGACATGAGCGACCAGCCCGGCCTGCTCGACATGGGAGCAGGCGAAGATCAGCGCCCGCCAGCAGTCGCGCCATCGTCGTCCGGCTACCGCGTCCTGGCCCGCAAATATCGCCCGACCACCTTCGCCGACCTGATCGGCCAGGAGGCGATGGTGCGCACGATCACCAATGCCTTCGCGGCCGGACGCATCCCGCAGGCGTGGATGCTGACCGGCGTGCGCGGCGTCGGCAAGACCACCACGGCGCGCATCCTCGCGCGGGGCCTCAATTACCAGACGTCAGCCGGCGGCGGCGGCCCGACGGTGGATCTCGGCGAGCCCGGCCTTCACTGCCAACAGATCATCGAGGGCCGCCACATCGACGTGATCGAGATCGACGCCGCATCGAACACCAGCGTCGACAACATCCGCCAGATCAACGAGGCGGTGCGCTACGCCCCCGTTTCGGCCCGCTACAAGGTCTACATCGTGGACGAGGTCCACATGCTGTCGAGCGGCGCCTTCAACGCGTTCCTGAAGACGCTGGAGGAGCCGCCGCCGCACGCGAAGTTCATCTTCGCCACCACCGAAATCCGCAAGGTGCCGGTCACGATCCTGTCGCGATGCCAGCGCTTCGACCTGCGCCGCGTCGAGGCCGGCGTGCTGGTCGAGCATCTGCGCAAGATCTGCGCGGCCGAGGCGGTTGCAGCAGAGGATCAGGCGCTGCAGGCGATCGCGCGCGCCGCGGAGGGCTCGGTGCGCGACGCCATGTCGCTGCTGGATCAGGCGATCGCCCACGGCGCGGGCCGGGTTGATGCGCAGGGGGTGCAAGCCATGCTCGGCCTCGCAGACCGGGCGCGCATCATCGACCTCTTCGCGTTCGTCGTGTCCGGCGACCTGCCCGGCGCGCTCGACGCGCTGAAGGCCCTGTATGACATCGGGGCCGATCCCGGTGCGGTTCTCAACGAGCTGGCCGAGTTCACACACCTCGTCACGCGGATCAAGGTGACACCCCAGGCGGCGCGCGACCCGCTGCTCACCGAAATCGAGGCGACGCGGGGCGCAGCCCTCGCGGCGCAGATGTCGATGCGTGCGCTCTCGCGGCTCTGGCAGATGCTGATCAAGGGCATCGGCGAGGTGCGCGATTCCGGCAGGCCGTTGGCGGCGGCCGAAATGGTGCTGGTCAGGCTCGCCCATGCCGCCGATCTGCCGACGCCTGACGAGGCGCTTCGCCTGCTGGCGCACGGCAGCGGGGCTGGTGCGAGCGGCACTCTGGGGTCCGGTGGAACGGGCGCTGGCTCCGGCCCGGGACCGGGCGGCGTCCGTTCGGCCCTCGCCCGCGCCTCGCAGCCGGCAGCGGCGCGACTGCAATCGGTGCCTGCGGCGCGGGAGCTCGTCCAGATGCCATCGGCACGCGCATCCGCCGAGCCGCTGGCGCCGCGCCCTGCCGTCGATGAGGTGCGTGTCGCCAGTCTCGAAGATATCATGGCGCTGGCGGCGCGCCATCGCGACGTGCGCCTTCAGGCTGCAATCCAGCGCGATGTGAGGCTGGTGCGCCTGGAGCCGGGACGGCTGGATTTCGCGCTCGCCGAAACGGGCGATCGCACGCTGGCGCAGGAGCTGTCGCGCAAGCTGAAGGAATGGACCGGCCGGACCTGGATGGTTGCAATATCGGCCGAGGCTCCCGGCCGGCAGACGCTGCGCGAACGGCAGCAGCAAGAGGCCCGCGAGCGGCGTGACACGGCCGCCGCGCACCCCGCCGTGCGGGCGCTGATGACAGCCTTTCCGGGAGCCCGCATCGTCGATGTGCGCGGCCGCGCCAGCGGTGATGACAGCCTCGGCGAAAACCACCCGGGCGAGGTCGATGCCGGTCTTGCCGCGTCGCTCGAATCGGGAGAAGGCCTGCACGATCCGGGTCTTGATGCGCCCGATGACGACGATGATGGCCTGGACACGCTGACCATCTGATCCGCATCTGACCCGAGCTCGAACGGAGACACGCCATGCGCGACATCATGGGCCTGATGAAGCAGGCGCAGGCCATGCAGGCCAAGGTCGCCGACCTTCAGGCCGAACTCGACACCATCACCGTCGAGGGCACGGCTGGCGGCGGAATGGTCAAGGTCACGATGACGGCGAAGGGCGCGATCAAGGCGGTCGCCATCGATCCGTCGCTCATGAACGCCGACGAGCGCGAGATCCTCGAGGATCTGATCGTGGCCGCAGCGTCGGACGCCCGAGGCAAGGGCGAGCGCGTCATGCAGGAGCGCATGGCCGAGATCACCAAGGGCCGGCCGCTGCCGCCCGGCATGAAGCTGTTCTGAGCTAAGGCTCGCGGTTCCGGGCATGGCCAAGGCCGCTGCAGGGCCAGAGATCGAACGGCTGATCCAGCTGCTTGCCCGCCTGCCCGGCCTCGGGCCGCGTTCCGCGCGGCGCGCGGCGCTCCATCTCCTCAAGAAGCGCGACCAGCTGATGGGTCCGCTGGCTGATGCTCTTCAGGTGGCGCGCGAGCGCATCGTGACCTGCACGACCTGCGGCAACATCGACACCAGCGATCCGTGCGGTGTCTGCCGCGATGCCCGCCGCGACCCTTCAATGCTGGTCGTTGTCGCGGATGTATCCGATCTATGGGCCCTCGAGCGCGCCGGTGCAGTCGCAGCGCGCTATCATGTGCTCGGTGGCGTCCTGTCGCCGCTCGACGGCGTCGGGCCGGAACAGCTGTCGATCGATCGCCTCGTCGAACGGGCCTGCGACCCGGCCGTGGGCGAGGTCGTCCTGGCGCTGAACGCCACGGTGGACGGCCAGACCACGGCTCATTACGTCACGGAGAGGCTCGCCCATCTGCCTGTGAAGGTGACGCGGCTGGCCCATGGCGTGCCGGTGGGCGGCGAGCTGGACTATCTCGATGACGGCACGCTGGCGGCCGCCATGCGCCAGCGCACGGAGCTCTGACGTGCCACGGTTGCCTCGATACGTGTCCCGGAGCGTGAGCCGAACCGACGCTTGCGCCCGCCGCCCGCGGTTTGTATCACCACGACGGGCAACGCAGCCCGTGGGCTGCGGCGGACCGGGCGGGCCGGCTTAGCACAGCGGTAGTGCAGCGGTTTTGTAAACCGAAGGTCGGGGGTTCGATCCCCTCAGCCGGCACCATTCGCCAACCCGCTCCGCGACGGTGCAGCCAGCACGCGCAGGAAGCCGCTCAGATCGTCCGTGACGTGATGGACATGGCCTTCTGCCACCGCGACCTGCTCCCACGCCTCACGGAACGGATCGGGCGTGCGGGGGATTACCAGGACAGTGCGCATTCCAGCCTGATGCGGCACGACGAGATTCTTCTCCATGTCCTCGAACATAGCGGCGGTGTGGGGCCGGATGCGGAAGGCATCGAAAAAGCGGGCGAAGGCCTCGCGGTCGGGCTTCGGCGTGAAGCCGCCCTCCGTGATGCCGAAAACCCCGTCGAAATGATCAAGAATCCCCAGCTTGCCGGCGACATTCTCCGCATGGCGGCGGGTCCCGTTGGTGTAGATCAGCTTGCGGCCGGGCAACGCGCCGATCGCCTCTCCAAGCGCCGGATCCGGCTCCAGCCGCGACAGGTCGATCTGATGCACGAAATCGAGAAAATCGTCCGCATGGATGGCGTGTTCTTCCATCAGCCCTTTCAGCGTCGTGCCGTGCTTCTGGTAGAAATATTTCTGCAGCGCGCGCGATGACAGGCCATCGAGCCCGAACAGCTCGGACAGGAAGGCCGTGATGCGGGCATCGACCTGCGGCCAGATCGCGGCCTCGTGCGGATAGAGCGTATTGTCGAGGTCGAAGACCCAGGTATCGACATGGTCAAAGGCCCCGGCGACGCTGCTCCGAAGCGCCGCCCTCGCCGAGCCTGATGCAGAAAAGGAATGTGCAGTCATGGGCCACTCCATGTGGCGTCGGGGCCTTGTCTTTGGAAGACCCGATCCTGCACCGCGATGGTAAACGCTTTCGGCTGGCGCGCTGCCCCTTCCCGAGGGCGGATCCCCTGGCCGCAACCGTCGACAGCAGCCGGCCCGCTCGCTAGCGTGAGGGTTGCGGACGTGGATCCCAAGTTTCGCCCGCCACACCGGAGTTCAGCCATGCATCGCGCCCCAATGGATCGCAGCGCCATCTTCGTCTCCACGGACTGGCTGGCCGAACGCCTTGCCGACACATCCGTCGCCGTGGTCGACGGCTCCTACTACCTTCCCACGATGGGCCGCGATGCGGCCGCCGAATACCGCGCCGGACATGTTCCGGGCGCGCAGCGGTTCGACATCGACGCCGTCAAGGATCATGCCAGCGCCCTGCCGCACATGCTGCCCCCGCCTGACGCGTTCGCGGCTGCTGTCGGCGCGATGGGCATCGATGAGGGCATGACCATCGTGGTTTATGATGGCATGGGGCTGTTCTCCGCACCGCGCGTGCGATGGACCTTCATGGCCTTCGGCGCGCGTGATGTGCGCATCCTCGATGGCGGCTTCCCGGCCTGGATTGCGGAAGGGCGCCCGGTCGAAACGGGCGAGCCTGTCCGGCGGACTGCCCGCATCTTCCGCGCCCGTTTCGAGCCTGCGGTCGTCGCGACGCTGGCCGACGTCAAGGCGGCGCTTGCCGACGGCAGTGCGCAGGTCGTCGATGCGAGGCCCGCCGGGCGGTTCGACGGGCAGGACCCCGAGCCGAGGCCCAATCTGCCATCGGGCCACATGCCCGGCGCGCTGAACCTGCCCTTCTCGGACATCATCGAGAATGGCCGGCTCAAGGATGGCGAGGCGCTCACCAGCGCTCTGGCCGCCGCCGGCGTTGACCCGGATCGACCCGTCATCACGACCTGCGGCTCCGGCGTCTCGGCGGCGATCCTGTCAACCGCGCTGGAACTGGCGGGCAAGCCCGCCAAGGCGCTCTACGACGGGAGCTGGGCCGAATGGGGCGCCAGCGGAGAGCCGATCGCGACCAGGGACGCAAACCGCTAGGTGGGCCACGCGATGGCCGCGACCCTCCCGGCATCAGCCGGATCGGCAAACAGGTCTCAATGCAGGATCTGGCTCAGGAACAGCCGGGTGCGCTCGTGCTGCGGGTTCTTGAAGAAGGCCGTGGGTTCGTTCATCTCGACGATCTGGCCCTGATCCATGAAGATCACCCGGTTCGCCACCTGCCGTGCGAAACCCATCTCGTGGGTGACACAGAGCATGGTCATGCCCTCCTCCGCCAGGCTGACCATCGTGTCGAGAACCTCCTTGACCATCTCGGGGTCCAGCGCGGAGGTCGGTTCGTCGAACAGCATGATCTTCGGGCTCATGCACAGCGAGCGGGCGATGGCGACGCGTTGCTGCTGGCCACCCGAGAGCTGGCCGGGATATTTCAGCGCCTGTTCGGGGATCTTCACGCGACGCAGGTAGTGCATTGCGATCTCCTCGGCGTCCTTCTTCGGCATCTTGCGCACCCAGATCGGGGCCAGCGTCAGGTTTTCGAGGATGGTCAGGTGCGGAAACAGGTTGAAGTGCTGGAACACCATGCCGACCTCGCGGCGGATCTCGTCGATCTTCTTCAGGTCGTTGGTGAGCTCCGTGCCATCGACGATGATCTGCCCCTTCTGGTGCTCCTCCAGCCGGTTGATGCAGCGGATCATCGTCGACTTGCCGGAGCCCGACGGCCCGCAGATAACGAGGCGCTCTCCCCGCTTGACGACCAGGTTGATGTCACGCAGCACGTGGAACTCGCCATACCACTTGTTGACGCCGATCATCTCGACGGCGATCTCATTGGTCAGCACGGCAGGCTTCAAGCCTGCCGGCTTCGGGTTGGCGCCGGGGCTCTGGGGCTGGTTCGGGGCGAGTGCGGCGTCGGCCATGTCGGGGATCCCTCTGGAGTGGGTTTGTTGTTTTAAGCTCTCGTGAAGCTAGCGCTTCTGGCCTGCGGCGAGCTTGCGCTCGACACCGATGGAGTAGCGCGACATGCCCCAGCAGCAGGCGAAGTAGAAGATGGCCGCAAAGGCATAACCCGTCGCCCGGGTTGTCGGCGCCGCCCAGGTCGGATCGACCAGCGATGCCTCGATCGTCCGCATGAAATCGAAGATGCCGACGATGGTGACCAGCGTGGTGTCCTTGAACAGACCGATGAAGGTGTTGACGATGCCGGGAATGACGATGCGCAGCGCCTGCGGCAGGATGATGAAACGCATCATCTTGCCGTAGCCGAGCCCCAGCGACATTGCGCCTTCGTACTGCCCCTTCGGGATGGCCTGCAGGCCACCGCGCACCACCTCCGCCATGTAGGCGGCGGCGAACAGCGCCACGCCGATGAGCGGGCGCAGCAACCGGTCCGGGGACCATTCCTGCGGCACGAACAGCGGCAACATGGTGTTGGCCATGAACAACACGGTGATCAGCGGCACGCCGCGCACGAATTCGATGAAAATCACCGAAAACAACCTGACGATCGGCAGCTTCGAGCGCCGGCCCAGCGCCAGCGCCACGCCCAGCGGCAAAGAGAACACGATGCCGACCGTGGCGATCAGCAGGGTCACCAGCACGCCGCCCCACAGCGCGGTGTCGGCGACCGGCAGGCCGGCCGGACCGATCAGGAGGCCGCCGAGCAGCATCGCCCCGAGCATCGCATAACGCAGCATCGACGTCGGCGACGTGAAGCTGTCCTCGCCCTTCCGTCCGGCCTGCAGATCGCTCCAGACAAGCGCTGCGGCGACCACAGCGGCCACAACCATGAACCAGAACCACGACCTCGCGCCGCCGTAGAGCAACATCCAGGCGCTGACCGGCAGCACGACGAAGAAGAACAATATGCCCGCCGCCTTGTAGGGCGCACGGTCCCACAACAGCCAGATGATGCCGATCGCCAGCATCGCGAAGACGATATCGACCCGCCAGCGCTCGGCCAGCGGATACGAGCCATAGATAAAGTACCGGAAGCGGTCGGCCACGAAGGCCCAGCAGGCGCCGACCTCGCGACCGACACGGCTCGCAAGGCACGCTTCGCGATCCTGCCCGGTCCAGACCGCGTCGGTGATGTAGAACTTCACCAGCGCCGGAACGGTGCTCGCGATCAGATACAGCGCGACCAGCGTCAGGACCGTGTTGAACGGCCCGTTGAACAGGTTTTCACGCACCCAGTGGATCGGTCCGCGCGTGCTGGCCGGTGCCGGGGATGGTTGAATGGCGGCTGGTTGGACATAAGCGAAATCGGCCATGGCGCCCTCTCAGCGTTCGACCAGCGCCATGCGGGCGTTGTAGTAGTTCATGAACATCGATGTGAGCAGGCTGATCGTCAGATAGACCGCCATGGTGATGGCGATGATCTCCAGCGCCTGGCCGGTCTGGTTCAGCACCGTGCCGGTGAATACTTGCACGAGGTCCGGGTAGCCGATGGCGACAGCCAGCGACGAGTTCTTCGTCAGGTTGAGGTAGTTGGAGGTGAGCGGGGGGATGATCACGCGCATGGCCTGCGGAACCACCACCAGCTTCAGCGTCGTGCCCGGCTTGAGCCCGAGCGAATATGCGGCCTCGGTCTGCCCCTTGGACACGGCGAGGATGCCGGCGCGCACCACCTCGGCGATGAAGCCGGCAGTGTAGGTGGTAAGGCCCAGAAGCAGCGCCACGAACTCGGGAAACACGGTCACGCCGCCGCGCACATTGAAGCCCCGCAGCTCCGGCATGTTGAAGGCCAGCGGCTGCCCGGCCGCGAAATAGGCCAGAACCGGCAGACCGATCAGCGCGACGAGCGCGACGAGCCCGATGGGATACTGCCTGCCGGTGGCCGCCTGCTGCCGCTTCGCCCATACCCGGAATGCGATCGAACCGAACAGCGCGAGGAGGAAGGCGATCCCGATCAGGCTCGCGCCTTCGCCGAACACGGGCTGCGGCAGGAACAGTCCGCGATTGTTGAGCAATATGCCCCCGGGCAGATTGATTGACTCGCGCGGGTTCGGCAGCGGCTTCAACACCGCATTGTACCAGAAGAACAGCTGCAGGAGCAGCGGCAGGTTGCGGATGACCTCGACATAGACCATCGCGATCTTCGCGACGATCCAGTTGGACGACAGCCGCGCAATGCCGACGATGAAGCCAAGGATCGTCGCCAGAACGATACCGATGGACGCCACGAGCAGCGTGTTGAGCAGTCCGACCCAGAAGGCGCGGCCATAGGTCGAGGTCGAGCTGTACGCGATCAGTGTCTGGTTGATATCGAAGCCGGCCGTATTGTTCCAGAAGCCGAGGCCCGAGGCGATGTTCTGCCGCCTGAGGTTCTCGATGGCGTTGGTCGCCGCTTCATAGATCAGGAAGCCGACAACCAGAAGCAGCAGCGCCTGATACACATAGCCCCTGATCTTCGGATCGTAGAACAAGGAAGCCTTGCCCGGCTCCGGACCCTTTCCTGTCGCCACGTTCAGTCCACCCTTCCTCGCGCTGACCCGGTTTCCCGCCATTGTCTGGCGGACGGCCGGACCTGTCGTTACCCCAACCCCCGAAGCCGGTGCGCAGGGAGCCTCGACCGTTCAAGCATGAACCGTGCCGCAGACCGGCGCAAGCCCGGCTGCGCCATGGCCCTCAGCGTATCGGCGGTGCGTATTGCAGCCCACCTTGCGACCAGAGCGCATTCTGGCCGCGCGCGATGCTCAGTCGCTGGCCGCCCAGATTGCGGCTGAAGCTTTCGCCGTAATTCCCGACGGCACGCAGGATGCGCACCGCCCAGTCGTTGGTGAGGCCCAGGCCCTCGCCGAACGAGCCCTCGAGCCCCACGAGACGGCGCACGGCCGGGCTGGGCGACGCCATGGCCTCGGAGAGCGTCTCCTGCGCGACGCCGAGTTCCTCCGCGTTCACCATCGCGTGGTGGGTCCACTGCACGATGTCGAACCACTGGTCGTCACCGTGACGCACCGCGGGGCCAAGTGGCTCCTTGGAGATGATCTCGGGCAGAACGATG
Organism: uncultured Allobosea sp.; assembly: GCA_964508635.1. GTDB lineage: Bacteria > Pseudomonadota > Alphaproteobacteria > Rhizobiales > Beijerinckiaceae > Allobosea. The sequence continues at coordinate 9,238 of CAZDUL010000027.1, forward strand.
TGCTCCTCGGGCGCCCGCAGACGAAGACGCTCGGCGTAGAGCCCCGAAGCGTCGGTCGTGAACACGTCGCAGCGGCCGTCGGCATAAGCCTTCACGGCCTCGGCGTTGGTCGGCAGGCGCAGGATGCGATGGCGAATCGCATTGGCCTGCAGGAAATCCGCGAGATTGAGTTCGGAGGTGGTCCCCTGCTGCACGCAGACGCTGACGCCATCGAACTGCATCGCCGATGCCACCTTCAGCCGACGGCGCACCATGAAGCCCTGGCCATCGAAGAAGGTGATGGCGGGAAAACCCAGCCGCTGCTGGCTATCGGCGGACAACGTCCAGGTGGTGTTGCGCGACAGCACGTCGATGCGCCCGTCCTGAAGAGCCGGAAAGCGTTCGCTCGCCGACAGCGGAACGAAGCGCACCTTGGCGGGATCGTTGAAGATGGCGGCCGCGATGGCGCGGCAGAAATCGACATCGAACCCGCGCCATCGACGCTGCGCATCCATTTCGGCGAACCCGGTCAGGCCGGGATTGACGCCGCAGACGAGCTCCCCGCGCTGCCGCACGCGCTTCAGCGTTTCGCCCTGCTGTGGGGCAACGGCGACCGACGCGGGAGCCGCTTGCGCCCATGCGCCACCGGATACGAGCTGGATGGCCGCGATGGCGGCGGCCGCGACCGCAGCCACGGGCGCCGACCGCCGCCAGGCAAGGCCCGCGCCGCGCGAAGCTGTTCCAGCCCCGATCGTCACGGCTCGGCGCCTTCAGCGTACGGGCGGAGCATATTGCAGCCCGCCCTGCGTCCACAAACGGTTGAGCCCGCGCTCGATGCCAAGCCGCGATCCGGCGCCGACATTGCGCTCGAAGACCTCGCCGTAGTTGCCGACATGGCGCACGATGCGCACGACCCAGTCGTTAGAGAGGCCCAACCCCTCGCCAAACCTGCCCTCGGCTCCGAGCAGGCGGCGCACCTCGGGATTCGTGCTGGCCTTCAGTTGCGTCAGGCTCGCCTGCGAAATGCCGAGCTCCTCGGCGTTCACCATGGCGAAATGGGTCCAGCGGACGATATCGAACCACTGGTCGTCGCCGTGGCGCACGGCGGCGGCCAGGGGCTCCTTCGAAATGATCTCCGGCAGGACGATGTGCTCGGAGGGGTCAGCCAGCTTCAATCGCTCCGCGTGCAGACCCGACACGTCGGTGGTGAATGCGTCGCAGCGACCGGCTTCATAGGCCTTGATCGTCTCGTCATTGGTGGCGAAGGCGACGACCTCGTAGCGCATCCGGTTGGCGCGGAAGAAATCGGCGAGATTGAGCTCCGTCGTCGTGCCCTGCTGGGCGCAGACCGATGCGCCATCGAGCTTCAGCGCGGATGTCACGCCAAGCTTTCGGCGCACCATGAAACCTTGTCCGTCGTAATAGTTCACCGGCCCGAAGTTCAGCCCGAGCGTGGTGTCGCGGGACATCGTCCACGTCGTGTTGCGCGACAGCACGTCCACCTCACCGGCCTGCAGCGCGGTGAAACGGGCCTGCGCATTGAGGGGAACGAACTTCACCTTGCCCGGATCGTCGAAGATCGCCGCCGCGAGCGCGCGGCAGAAATCGACATCGAGCCCCGTCCAGTTTCCCTGAGAATCCGCCATTCCAAACCCGGCGAGGCCAGGCCCGACGCCGCAGTGCAGGACGCCGCGCTGCTTGACCTGCGCGAGCGTGGGGCCAGCAGCAGGCGGTTGCGATGCAGGCTGCGCTCCCGATGGCGCAGCCAGCGCCAAGGACGAAGCGCAAGCTGCCGCAAGGCCCGCAACCGCGCGGCGAAGGCGATGCACGTTCGGGACAAGCCTCGCCGACATGGACCCTGATCCTCGCGGTGCCCCAAGAGGAAAAGGGGCGTCCGACTCGAGACAGTCGGACGCCCCGTTGCGTCAGTCGCAATCAGCGGATCGGCGGCGCATACTGCAGGCCGCCCTTGGTCCACAGCGCATTCTGGCCGCGCGCGATCTTCAGGCGAGAGCCGGAGCCGACATTGCGCTCGAACACCTCGCCGTAGTTGCCGACATGCTTGATGATCCGCGCCGCCCAGTCATTGGTCAGGCCGATCGCTTCGCCGAACTTGCCCTCGACGCCAAGCAGACGCCTGATCTCCGGGTTGGTCGAGGTCATCTGCTGGGCGAGATTGGCCTTCGACACCCCGAGCTCCTCCGCGTTCAGCATGGCGAAATGCACCCAGCGCACGAGGTCGGCCCACTGGTTATCACCATGGCGCACAACCGAGCCGAGCGGCTCCTTGGAGATGATCTCCGGCAGGACGATGTGATCGTCCGGGTTCGACAGCTTCAGGCGCTCGGCATAGAGACCCGACGCGTCCGTGGTGAAGGCATCGCAGCGGCCGGCTTCGTAGGCGTTGCGCGTCTCGTCCGCGGTCGCGAACGTGACGTTGTCGTACTTCATGTTGTTGGCGCGGAAGAAGTCGGCCACGTTGAGCTCGGTCGTGGTGCCCTGCTGGGTGCATACCGAGGCGCCATCGAGCTTGAGCGCGGAGTTGACGTTGAGCCGCTTGCGCACCATGAACCCCTGCCCGTCGTAGTAGTTTATCGCCGGGAAATCGAGGCCGAGCGTGGTGTCGCGCGACATCGTCCAGGTCGAGTTGCGGACGAGCACATCCACCTCGCCCGACTGCAGCGCCGTGAAGCGTGCCTGGGCCGTCAGCGGAATGAACCGGACCTTGGTCGGGTCATCGAAGATCGCGGCGGCGATGGCACGGCAATAGTCCACATCGAGACCGGACCAGTTGCCCTGCGCATCCGGGGTGCCGAACCCGGCGAGGCTCGGGTTCGAGCCGCAGATCAGCACGCCGCGTTGCTTGACCTGGTTAAGCGTGGCGCCCTGCTGAGCGGAGGCCGCCGACACGGCGAGCGTCAGCGCCGCGCCTGCAACGAGGCCGGTGATCAACTTCTTCATATTGCTTCTCCCGCGTGAGCCGCTCGCCCCTCCGGCGAGACGGCAAGAACGACAACCCCAAATCGTGTGCGCCGTGCGCTCGAGGTCATTGCGACTTCGACTTTCCGGTGCGGCCTGCCAGATGCCGCCTGTTGCGTCAAGAAGACACGACAGATCTGCATCGAACGCATGACCGACCCCACACCGACCTGATTGCAGCCCCGTTTGACCGCGCCGTCAAGCGGCGTCACACTGCCGGCTCACGCATTTCCTGCGCAGCAAGTCCCATCCCCATGAAAAAAATCGACCTTGCCGGGCTGAAACGGTTTCGCGAGCGCACGCGCTCCATCCTCGCGGGCCGCGACCCGGTGGACTCCTACGGTTTCGTCAACCCGCCGATCGTGCGCGGCTCGACGGTGGTGTACCAGTCCACGGAGGATTTCCTGCAGCGCAAGGCGCGCTACGCCTACGGCACGCTCGGCAACCCCACGCTCGAGGCGCTGGAGACAGCTTTGAACGATCTTGAGGGCGGGGCTGGGGTCGTGGTCTGTCCGTCGGGGCTTCTCGCCTGCACGCTGCCGCTCCTCGCGGTGGTGTCATCGGGCGACCACCTGCTCGTCACCGACAGCGTCTATCGCCCGACCCGCCACTTCTGCGAGACGGTGCTCAAGCGGATGGGCGTCGAGGTCACCTATTACGACCCGCTGATTGGCGCGGGGCTTGCCGCACTGATGAAGCCGAACACCACGGCCGTTTTCACCGAGGCCCCGGGTTCGCAAAGCTTCGAGATGCAGGACATTCCAGCCATCTGCGCGGTCGCGCACGAGCATGGCGCTGTTGTGCTGATGGACAACACCTGGGCGACGCCGCTGTTCTTCGACAGCCACAAGGCCGGTGTCGACTACACCATTCAGGCCGGGACGAAGTATTACGCCGGGCATTCCGACGTGCTGATCGGCACGGTGTCGGCGCGCAAGGACGAACAGTTCAGGCGGCTGCGCGGCACATGGGAAGCGCTCGGTGTCATCGTCGCACCGGAGGACGCGTTCCTGACCTTGCGTGGCCTGCGCACGCTGCACCTGCGGCTGAAGGAACAGCACACTGCCGGGCTGGCGATGGCCAAATGGTTGCAGGCGCGGCCGGAGGTTCTGAAGGTGCTTCATCCCGCCCTGCCCGAGGATCCCGGTCACGCCCTGTGGCGGCGGGACTTCACGGGTGCGTCGTCGCTGTTCAGCATCGTGCTGAAGCCGGTGCCGATGAAGGCCGTCGCGGCGATGCTCGACGGGCTCGAGCTGTTCGGCATGGGCGCAAGCTGGGGCGGCTATGAAAGCCTCGTTCTGCCCTTCGATTGCACCAGCTACCGCACCGCGACACGCTGGGAGCCGGGCGGTCCCACCGTGCGCATCCACATCGGTCTCGAAGATATCGAGGACCTCAAGGACGATCTCGAGGCCGGCTTCCGGCGGCTGGCGGCGGCGGCGTGACGGCAGCGCCGGCCCGGCCTGTCACGGCGTCAGCCACTGCCCGGCAAAACCGGTCTCGCCTGCCGTGAACCGGGCACGCCGGTGCCCGTCATGGGCCAGATAGAGCCACTCGATCCGTTCGACCGCGACCTGCACGGCGCAGAAATGGTCGCGGCCGGCGGCGATCTCGTGCTCGCCCGCGGGCAAACTGAAGGCTCCGCCCTGACCGATCGGCGTGCCGGGACCCGGAACGACGCCGTAGCAGACGCGGCTGAAGGGACGCGAGGCGGCCCAGGCCGCATCGGCGACTGCATCATCGACATGCAGCGTCGCGTGTCCCTCGACCCGGATCTGCACCTTTGCGCCGGCGTCATAGCCTGTCAGCGCCAGCGCGGGGTTGATGGCGATCTCCGCCACCTTGGCAGAGCGTCGATCCGTGTGAAAGCGCAGCCGCCGCGCACTCGGATCGCATCCGCGCAGGATGACCACGCGCGCACGGGGAACACCGTCGCGGCCCACCGTCGCGATCGTCGGGCTGTGGAAGGGGGAGCGCCGGTCAGCGACGCCGCGCGCCAGAAGGCGCCAGCACTCGGCCAGCGTTTCGTCGAGATCGTCGTAGAAGGACGGGTGGGGATGGGACGGGTTGTGCATGCAGGACTGGCCCGTCTTTGACAGTGGCGACCCCGGCAGGATTCGAACCTGCGACCCACAGCTTAGAAGGCTGTTGCTCTATCCGGCTGAGCTACGGGGCCAGTGAAGCGCAGGCGCGTGCCCGGCGCTCCGGATCAGTGTGTCCATTGGCCGACGCGGCCGAACCTGAAATTGTCCGCATAGGACAACCCGCGCCGCGGCCTCGCCGGGGCCGGCCTTTCGACACGATAGGGGATGCCATTGCGCTCGGCGTAGGCGATGGCCTCGTCCGCCGTGTCGAACCACAGCTTCACCTGCGCGCTCATGTCGCTCGACGAGGTCCAGCCCATCAGCGGCTCGACGCTGCGCGGGGCGACCGGCTCATATTCCAGCAGCCAGCGGTCCTTGGCCTGACCCGACTGCATGGCGGTCCTGGCGGGTCGGTAGATACGGGCTGTCATGTGGCGGTCCGTTGCGTGCAAATCATGCGATGCGCCGGCGGCTGGTCGGGGCAGCAGGATTCGAACCTGCGACCTCAAGTACCCAAAACTCGCGCGCTACCAGACTGCGCCATACCCCGTCGCAGCCGCCAGGCGCACCGCGTAACATGGGGGGCCTGGGCCGGCAAGCGCAAGGCGGGCTGGCAGCAGCCCCACGCGATCGGCCCCTATGATCCCAAGCCGACGGTTCCGCTCAAACTGCCGTGCTGTTGCGGGCCGTAAGCTGTCACGCTTCGCGAACGCAAGATACAGCCCCTGCGTCCAGGAAAAGCGGGCCACCTATCGCTTCGCGAAAAGCGGATGCTCGACGCGGTCGCCGGGCTTGAGCCCGATCTCGGCCGCGATCCCGCCATTGATCTCCAGAACGCCTAGAACCGGCTCGCCCGAAGGGATGGTGCGGGTCGAAAGGGGTTCGGTGCGCTCCGCCACCCGCGCCACCGTGCCATCGGCGCGGATGAACACCATGTCGAGTGGGATATAGGTGTTCTGCATCCACATCGACACTGGCTGCACGGTCTCGAAATCGAACAGCATGCCACGGTCGCGGGGCAGGTGCTGGCGGAACATCAGCCCCCTCGCCCGCTGCTCCGGCGTTCGCATCACCTCCACATGGAAGACATGCCGCCCCGTCGACGTGACCACCGTCAGCGGCTCGGTTGCCTGCGCCAGGACAAGCCCAGCCCATGTCGCGGCACCCACCGCCGCCACGGCAAGTTTGAGAAGCCGCCAGAACCGCGCCGCGATCCCTCCCGAAACGGCCACGGCCCGGCCCATCAGCTGACGCTCGGCCCGATCCCGGAGCTGCCATCGAGGCGCACCTCGGCAGCCATCAGCCCCTTGGGACCGTCGCCAAAGCGAACGAAGACGAACTGTCCCGGCTGGAGGTCCTGAATGCCGTAGCGGCGCAGGACCTCCATGTGGACGAAGATGTCCGGTTCGCCGTCGCCGCGCGTGACGAAACCGAACCCGCGCAGCCGATTGAACCATTTCACCATCACGCGCTCGTAGCCGCTCGTCGGCGTGACCTGCACATGCGTGCGCGGCGGCGGCAGTTCCGCCGGATGCAGCGCCGTGGAGTTGTCGACCGACAACACCCGAACCGCCTGCAGACCCTTTTGCCGGGGTGCAGCCTCGACCACGATGCGCGCACCTTCCGCCACCGCGCCGAACCCGTCGCGCTTGAGGACGGTGATGTGCAGGAGAACATCGGGACCGCCGCCGTCCGGCACCATGAAGCCGAAACCCTTGGCGACATCGAACCACTTGACGCGACCGCCGACCTCGGAGCTGGCGACAGCTGCTTCGAGCGGTCGCTCCGATGCACCGAACGATTCATGGCTCTGCGTGATGCGCGCGCCGTCACGCTTATCGATCATCGAACACCGCCCTCGAGCATCAAACGCTTCCCAAAACCCACTGACCGCGACCACGGCTTGCCGGAATCCCGCTCACCCTGGCGCGGTTTGCGCCCCTGGTTTCCGCAGACCTTCCGACCACGGCCAAGCCGCGATTCGCCCTATCAGCATACCACCGGGCGCCGCGGGCCCGACAATCGCCCGTCTCCGTCCACACCCCAATTAAGCGGGAAAGCCGTCAGATCTTCGGCCCGATATCGCGCAAGGGCTCGAGAGCGTCGCCGATATCGTCCCGGACCACGAGGTCTGCGAGGGCGTCGAACTCCGTCGGCTCCCGGTTGACGATGACGAG
>CAZDUL010000028.1:0-13454 GCA_964508635.1 uncultured Allobosea sp.
GCGCTGCCGCGCCGGCGCCGCGTCGGTGCGTGGTGTCCTGGGCCGTGCGGTGGGCGACCGCGCCCGGTCCTGCAGCGTCACGGGGCCGACCAGCTGCCTGAACGGTGCGGCGGAGCGCGCAACCGCAGAGCCGCCGCCAGCGTCGGGGGCCGGTGGCGACAGCGGCCGGATCGGGAACGCCAGCCGATCGACATCGGCGCGGGAAGCGCCGCCGGCGGACACCTCGACGCTCTCGACTGCGCCGAAGGCACTGCGAACCACGGTGGAGAAACTGCGAACCGCCCCGCCCTCGCGAAGGCTGGCGCGCAGCACGCTGAAATCGACGCCGGCCCGCCCGAGCCACTGCTCCAGCCCCTGCCCAACCGCCGCCGATGCGCTGGCAACACCGGTCAGGTCGAGGAATGCGGCGTTCGCCGCAAGGATATGTCCGTCTCCATCGGTCACGACGAATGCTTCCGGCAGCCGCTCGATCAGGTCGTCGATGCCCGGCGAGCTGGCGGGCCGCACGGTGGCAAGCTCTGACGCGCAGGGCGTCAGGCGCACCAGGAAGAACGAGGCGCCATCCTGCCGGAACAGCGTGACCGAAACGTCGACCTCGGCTTCGCTGTCCACCAGACGAAGGCGCGCGGGCGCGGAGCCGACGCCCGTCGCGGCGATCACCAGCAGGTTCTGCAGAACCTCGCCGCCCTTGTCGATGAAGAACTGGCTGAACACCCGGCCCGTGGCGCGGTTCGGCTGCAGGTTCAGAAGCTGCAGAGCAGCCGGGTTGATATCGACCACGCGCCGCGTCGCGGCGTCCAGCACCAGCACTGGCTCGGTGGTCAGCTGGAACAGCACCCGGTAGCGCGTGTCGGCGGCGCGCAGCCGCGCATATTCGCGCTCCATCGATTGCTGGAACTGGACGAGCTGCTGCTGCAGCGCGGCCAGGGCGCGCAGATCGCGCCCGACGATCAGGAGGTCGCCCCCTTCCTGGAGGCGCACCGCCGAGTAGCGGATCGGGACGGTCGCGCCACCGGCCGCAGCCAGGTGGTTGATTTCGCGCAGGCGCCCAGGCACGCCCAGCGTGGCGTCCGCGATCAGCGCCTGCGCCTTGGCGCGGCTGTCGAGCGCGACCGTCTCGATCCACGCCCGGCCCAGCCAGTCGCCGAACTCCGACGGAAGCCGCGCCTCGGCGGCCAGCATCACGTCCTTGACGACGCCGTCTCGCCCGAGGATCAGCGCCACGTCGGCGCAGGCCATCACCATGCGTGCGGCGAGGCTGGGGTCCATCTGGACCATCGCCGTGGCTGGATGGTCGACAGTTTTCACGACGGCGACCCTTTGCGGCGGGCGGACGGACGAACAGGTGCGGCGGCCACCGCGCGTGCGATTCCGCCAGCGGCCGATACGGTTACAAGGGCATTTCCGGTTTGCGCGCAAGCGCTTCGCGCGCCTGAGCCACAGCTTCCGGGCCAGCGCCCAGCACAGCGTCGACCCCAAGCGCCTCCGCCAGACGCGGACATGCCGCGAAAGCCGGGCCGCCCGCCAGCACACGAATGTCACGGTTGGCGGACACGGCCCTGATCTGCAGGATTGTCGCAGCCAGCAAATCCGCCAGCCCCTCGTGGCTCAGCGAAAGGCCCATCGCGTCGAAGGGCTGTTCGGCGACACGGGCCAGGAGCGCGCCCTCGTCCTCGCCCATGGCAAGCTCGGTGCGCCAGCCGGCGCTGTGGAAGAACGACTCGATCATGGCGATGCCGAAGACATGGTCCTCGCCGGGCGCGGACGCCAGCAGGATCGAGGGCCCGCGCCCGGCTGACGGCAGCGGCTGGGAGGCGGCGCGAAGGCAATTCATGATCTGGTGCAGCCGCGTCACGACGATCGTCACGTCGGCGAAGCTGCAGTTGTCGTCGCTCCACATGTCGCCGATCAGACGCGCGGCCGGCGCCAGAAGCTCCAGCATGATCTCGTCGCGCTTCAGGCCGCGCGACAATAGCACCTCGACGAAGGCGGGTGCGGCATCGGCGCTTGCACTGCGCAGCAGCCGCACGAAACGCGCCACATCGACGCCGCTGCCCCGCGCCACCTGCGCATCGCGACCGACGCGATCGAGCGTGAAGCCGGCATCGTTCCACAGGGCCGGATCCGGCGCAAGGCTCGTTTCGGCGGCAGGGCCGATGCCGATGGCCCGGTTTGCCACGATGAGCTGCGGCACGATCTCACCCCGAATGGCCGCCGCAAGCCGGTCGCGGAAGTCCTGTCCGAGAGCGTCGCAGCCCGCGGTCCTGGCGGCCTGCGCCTGTCGCAGAACCGTTCGACGCCCTCGAACCCCGACATCGTCAGACATGGCCTGCTCCCTCGGTCGGGCGCGCCTCGCCGGCTCCAGGCGGGAGCCGCATCACGCAGCGTGGACCCGAATAGGCGCTGGATCGGTGGAGGGAGAATTGCAGGACCGCCAGCGGTTGTTGGCGACACCATAGCACAGCCCCTCTCCCGCGATCCCCGTATCACTACCTACGCACTGTTCCATAGCGTCAGGTGTAAAGTCAACTTGACGTTTGTGATGACTTACACATCTAATGGCGGAGCCTGGTTATGGCGGAGCCTCGCCGGGTCGCCCGGAGAGGTCCGTTCCGATGTGGAGCCGCGACGATGCGCCCTGAGGAGTCCAGACGGGACCGGTCCCGACGGAATGCGTCCGTTCGCGTCAGGACGCCGCTCTACACGCCGGAGCAGCGGAAGCGTCGCGACGCATCGGGATGGACACTCGTCCAGGGCATCCTGGCGCCGATCCAGTTCCTCGTCTTCCTGGTCAGCCTCGCGCTGGTCGTGCGCTATCTCGTCACCGGCCTCGGCTTCGAGGCCGCGACGATCTCGATCGTGGTCAAGACGCTGGTGCTCTACGCGATCATGGTCACCGGCGCGCTGTGGGAGCACGCGGTCTTCGGCAAGTATCTGTTCGCCGACGCCTTCTGGTGGGAGGACGCGGTGAGCATGCTCGTGATCGCGCTGCACACCGGCTACCTCGTCAGCCTGTTCGTTCCGGGCCTTGGCCCGGCCGGGCAGATGTGGCTCGCGCTTGCGGCCTATGCTGCCTATGTCGTCAACGCCGCCCAGTTCGTCCTGAAGCTGCGCGCCGCACGTCTGGACGCAGCGACCGGCGCATCGACGGCCGCGCCCTCCGCTCTGCAGGCCGCGGAGGCGCGGCCATGAACCTGCGCACACCGCCCGACCATCTCGAAGGCTGCGCCACCTCGGCCATCCGGCACGACCGCGGTCAGCGTGCGGTGTTCTGCGGCCTTACCGGCATCATCTGGATGCACCGCAAGATTCAGGACGCGTTCTTCCTGGTCGTCGGCTCTCGCACCTGTGCGCATCTCATCCAGTCGGCAGCCGGCGTGATGATCTTCGCCGAGCCGCGCTTCGCCACTGCCATCATCGAGGAGCGGGACCTCGCCGGCCTCGCGGACGCCAACGAGGAGCTCGACAGGGTCGTGGCGCGGCTCCTTTCGCGCCGCCCTGACATCAGGCTCCTCTTCCTCGTCGGCTCCTGCCCGTCGGAGGTGATCAAGCTCGATCTTCATCGGGCAGCGCAGCGCCTCGACCGGCAATTCGCGCCCGATGTGCGGGTGCTGAACTACTCGGGCTCCGGCATCGAGACGACCTTCACGCAAGGCGAGGATGCGGCGCTGGCGGCGCTTGTCCCCGAACTGCCGCTGGCGACGGCCGGGTCCCCGCAGCTTCTGATCGTCGGCGCGCTGGCCGATGTCGTCGAGGACCAGTTCTCGCGCCTGTTCGCCGAAATGGGAGTCGGCGAGGTCGCCTTCCTGCCGCCGCGCAGGGCATGCGACCTGCCAGCGGTCGGACCCACCACGCGCATGCTGCTGGCCCAGCCCTTCCTGGCTGACACGGCGCGCCTTCTGGAGGCGCGCGGTGTCGAATGGCTGCCAGCCCCGTTTCCCTTCGGCGCGGAAGGCACGCTGGCCTGGCTCGAGGCGGCTGCGCGCGCCTTCGGCGTGACGGCGGAATGCTTCGAGGCCGTGACGGCGGGCCCCGCCGCCCGCGCCCGCATCGCGATCGCCAGGCAGGCCGAGACGCTGGCCGGCAAGAGCATCATGTTCTTCCCCGACTCGCAGCTGGAGGCGCCGCTGGCGCGTTTCCTGTCGCGCGAGGTCGGGATGCGCGTCACCGAAGTGGCGCAGCCCTATATCCACCGCCGGCACCTCGCGATTGATCTCGGGCTGCTGCCGCCGGATGTCCGCCTGTCGGAAGGGCCCGACGTGGACCGCCAGCTCGATCGTTGCCGCGCCGAGCGGCCCGATCTCGTCGTCTGCGGCCTTGGCCTCGCCAACCCGCTCGAGGCCGAAGGATTGACGACCAAGTGGTCGATCGAGCTGGTGTTTGCGCCCATCCACGGCTTCGAGCCGGCGGGCGATCTGGCCGAGCTGTTCGCCCGCCCGTTCAACCGTCGCGAACGGCTGGGCGCCCTGCCGACCGGCCGGACGCGCGGCGCGACGATGGGAGCCGCACCATGCAGCTGACCGTCTGGACCTATGAAGGGCCGCCCCATGTCGGCGCGATCCGGATCGCCACCGCGATGACCGATGTGCACTGCGTGCTGCACGCGCCCCAGGGCGACACCTATGCCGACCTGCTCTTCACCATGATCGAGCGGCGCGATCGGCGCACGCCGGTCACCTACACCACCTTTGAGGCCCGCGATCTGGGCGGCAACACGGCGCAGCTGTTTCAGGACGCCTGCGCCGACGCGGCAGAGCGGTTCGGGCCGGCCGCGATGCTGGTCGGCGCGTCCTGCACCGCCGAACTGATCCAGGACGATCCGGGCGGCCTCGCCGCGGCGCTGAACCTGCCGATGCCCGTCATCCCGCTCGAGCTCCCTTCCTACCAGAAGAAGGAGAACTGGGGCGCCTGCGAGACCTTCTACCGCCTGACGCGCGGCCTGCTCTCGGCACGCGCAGACGGCTTCCAGCGTCCCGCGCGCGACGCTGCGAGGGTCCCAAGCTGCAACCTGCTGGGCCCCACCGCGCTCGGCTTCCGCCACCGTGACGACGTGGCCGAGGTGACGCGCCTGCTCGGCGCGCTTGGAGTCGCCGTCAACGTCGTCGCGCCCCTCGGCGCAAGTGCCGCCGACATCGCACGCCTGCCCGACGCCGATTTCAACGTGGTGCTCTATCCCGAGATTGCCGAAACCACCGCCCGCTGGCTGGAAAAGGCGTTCCGCCAGCCGCGGGTCACCACCGTGCCGATCGGCGTGGGCGCGACGGTCGATTTCGTCGCCGAGATCATCCGCGTGGCGGGGCTCGATCCGGCAGTCGCGGATGCGGTCACCCCCTCGCGGCTGCCCTGGTATTCGCGCTCGGTCGACTCGACCTACCTCACGGCCAAGCGCGTCTTCATCTTCGGCGACGCGACGCACGTGCTCGCCGCTGCCCGCATCGCCACCGGGGAGCTCGGCTTCACGGTGGTCGGTGTCGGCTCCTACACACGCGAATTCGCCCGCGAGGTGCGGGCCATGGCCGACAGGCTCGGCGTCGAGGCGCTGATCACCGACGATTATCTCGAGGTGGAGGAGCGCATCGCCGCGCTTCAGCCCGAGTTGGTGCTCGGCACGCAGATGGAGCGCCACATCGCCAAGCGGCTGCGCATCCCGTGCGCGGTCATCTCCGCCCCTGTGCATGTGCAGGACTACCCCGCCCGCTACGCGCCGCAGATGGGCTTCGAGGGCGCGAACGTCATCTTCGACACCTGGGTGCATCCGCTGATGATGGGGCTGGAGGAGCACCTCCTCGGCATGTTCCGCGGCGATTTCGAGTTCGCCGACGACGCTGCCCCCTCGCATCTCGGCCTGGGCGGCCAGCATCGGCCGGCACGATCGCAGGACGGGGCAGCGGCCGCCGAAGCCGACAGATCGCCAACCCGGACGCCGACAGCTCCGGCCGCCGTCCTTGCGCCCGGCGAAGGCCACGCCGCGAGCGATGGCACGATCCTGTGGATCGAGGAGGCGGAGCGCGAGCTGAAGAAGATCCCGTTCTTCGTGCGCGGCAAGGCGCGGCGCAACACGGAACGCTTCGCCGCCGAGCGCGGCATCAGCCGGATCACGGTGGAGACGCTGTATGACGCGAAAGCCCATTTCGGCCGCTGACGCGACATCGGTTCGCGTGGTGATTGTCACGCTCGACAGTCACCTCGCAAGCGCGTGCGCGCGGGCCGAGGCTCGCCTGAAGCAGGACTGGCCGGGCCTTTCGCTCACCCTGCACGCCGCCGCCGAGTGGGGCGAAGCGCCGGGCGCGCTCGAGCGCTGCCGCGCCGACATCGCCTGCGCCGACATCCTCATCGCCACGATGCTGTTCATGCAGGAGCAGATCGAGCCCGTCATCGACGCGCTGACGGCGCGCCGCGACACCTGCGACGCGCTGGTCTGCGCGATGTCGGCGCCCGAGGTGGCGAGACTCACCCGCATGGGCCGCTTCAGGCCCGGCGAAGGCGGCGGCGGGGCGCTGGCCTTCCTGAAGAAGCTGAAACCCAAGGGCGCCGGGGGGCAGGGCGCCAGCGCCGGCCAGCGGCAGATGGCGATGCTGCGCCGCCTGCCCAAGATCCTGCGCTTCATCCCCGGCGCGGCGCAGGACGCGCGCGCCTACTTCCTCGCCCTGCAGTATTGGCTCGCCGGCTCCGAAGACAACATGGTCAACATGATCCGCATGCTGGTGGACCGCTACGCCAGCGGCCCGCGCGCCGTGCTGAGGGGCCAGGTCCGCGCCGCCGATCCGGTCGAGTACCCAGAGGTCGGCGTCTACCATCCGCGGTTGCCCGGCCGCATCGCCGAGACGCCGGACCTGCTGCCCCGCCAGCCGCGCAGCGCCGGAACGGTCGGCATCATCACGCTGCGCTCCTACCTGCTGGCCGGCAACAGCGCCCATTATGACGGCGTCATCGCCGCGCTGGAGGCGACGGGGCTCGATGTGGTGCCCGTCTTCTCCTCCGGCCTCGACGCCCGCCCGGCGATCGAGCGCTTCTTCATGGCCGATGGCCGCGCGACGGTTGACGCGGTCGTCTCGCTCACCGGCTTCAGTCTTGTCGGCGGGCCCGCCTACAACGATGCGCTGGCCGCGCAGGACATGCTGGCAGCACTCGACGTGCCTTATGTCGCCGCTCTGCCCCTCGAGTTCCAGACGCTCGAGGAATGGGGCTCCTCGCCGCGCGGCCTGATGCCGGTCGAAGCCACGATCATGGTCTCGATCCCCGAGCTGGATGGCGCGACCGGCCCCATCGTGTTCGGGGGCCGCGGCGGCGGCGCCGGTGAGGCCTGCCGCGGCTGCGAACGCCGCTGCACCTTCGAGGGGGAGGCCGGCGCCCGCAACGTGCATCCATGCAGCGAACGCGCCGAGATGCTGGCCGCGCGGGTCGCCCGGCTGATCAGCCTGCGCAAGAAGGCCCGCGCCGACCGCAAGCTCGCCATCACGCTGTTCAACTTCCCGCCCAACGCCGGCAATGTCGGCACGGCGGCCCATCTCGGCGTGTTCGAATCGCTGCACCGGGTGCTGGGCGAACTGAAGTTCCACGGTTATGCGGTCGACGCGCCCGCCACCGTCGATGGCCTGCGCGAGGCGATCCTTGGCGGCAACGCGCCCCTGCACGGCGCCAACGCCAACGTGCATGTCCGCATCCCGACCGCCGAACATGTCCGGCGCGAGCGCTGGCTTCCCGAGATCGAGGCGCAATGGGGCCCCGCGCCGGGGCGCCAGCAGGCCGATGGCGGGGCGATCCATGTGCTGGGAGCCCAGTTCGGAAACGTGTTCGTCGGCGTGCAGCCCGCCTTCGGCTACGAGGGCGACCCGATGCGGCTGCTCTTCGAGCGGGGGTTTTCGCCGACCCACGCCTTCTCGGCCTTCTACCGCTGGATCCGGGAGGACTTCCGCGCCGATGCCGTGGTGCATTTTGGCACCCACGGCGCGCTGGAGTTCATGCCCGGCCGCCAGACGGGGCTCGGCAGCGCCTGCTGGCCCGACCGGCTGATCGGCGACCTTCCCAACATCTATCTCTACGCGGCCAACAATCCCTCCGAAGGGGCGATCGCCAAGCGCCGCGCCGCTGCCACACTCGTGAGCTACCTTACCCCGCCGGTGGCTCAGGCCGGGCTCTATCGCGGCCTCGCCGAGCTCAAGGGCTCGCTCGACCGTTGGCGGGGCCTAACCCCTGAGCAGACCGCCGAGCGCGCCGATCTGGCGGCGCTGATCCAGGCACAGGCCGCCAGGGTCGAGCTCGCCCCGGCCGAGCCCATGTGGGACTGCCCCGAGCGCAGCATTGCCGGCCTCACCGACAAGGTGCTCGAGCTGGAATATGCGCTGATCCCGCACGGGCTGCATGTGTTCGGCGCGACGCCCTCGCACGAGGAGCGCGTCGATCTGGTGCAAGCGCTGGCCGATGCGCACCATGGCGTGAAGCTCGACAGGGCTTCGGCGGAGGCGTTCGTCGCCGGCCAGCCCGCGCCGGGCCTTTCCGCGCTCTCCACCGACGCCAAGGCGGCGCTCTACGGCCTGCTCACCGCCCTGGAGCGCGACGGCGAGATGGAGGGGCTGATCCGCGCGCTGGATGGCCGCTATATCCGCCCGGCGCCGGGCGGCGACCTGATCCGCAACGCCGCGATCCTGCCGACAGGCCGTAACATCCATGGCTTCGACCCGTTCCGCCTTCCCAGCGCCTTCGCCGTGGCCGACGGCGCGCGTCAGGCAACGCGCCTGCTCGAGCGCCACATGGCCGATGGCAACCCCCTGCCGGAATCGGTGGCGCTGGTGCTCTGGGGCACCGACAACCTCAAGAACGAGGGCGGTCCGATCAGCCAGGCACTGGCCCTGATGGGCGCAAGACCCCGCCACGACGCCTACGGCCGCCTCGCCGGCGCGGAGCTGATCCCGCTCGCCGAGCTTGGCCGCCCGCGCATCGACGTGGTGATGACGCTGTCGGGCATCTTCCGCGATCTCCTGCCGCTGCAGATCAAGCTGCTCGCCGAGGCCGCCTTCCTCGCGGCCACAGCCGATGAGCCGATGGAGCAGAATTTTGTCCGCAAGCACGCCCTCGCCTATCAGGCCGAGCATGCTTGCGATCTGGAGACCGCTGCGCTGCGCGTGTTCTCGAACTGCGACGGAGCCTATGGCGCGAACGTCAACAATCTCGTCGCCTCCTCCACCTTCGACGACGAGGACGAACTGGCGGAAGCCTATCAGCGGCGCAAGTGCTTCGCCTATGGCCGCAAGGGCAGGCCACAGGCGCAGGGCGCGCTGATGCGCTCGATGCTGGCCGATGTGGAGCTGACCTACCAGAACCTCGACTCGGTGGAGCTCGGCGTCACCACGCTCGATCAGTATTTCGATACCCTGGGCGGGGTGTCCCGCGCGGTGAAGCGCGCCCGCGCCGGCAAGGCGGCGCCGGTCTACATCTCCGACCAGACCGTCAGCGCAGGCGCCGTGCGCACGCTGTCCGAGCAGGTCGCGCTCGAGGCGCGCACCCGCATGCTCAACCCCAAATGGTATGAGGGCATGCTGCGCCATGGCTATGAGGGCGTGCGCCAGATCGAGGAGCACGTCGCCAACACGGTCGGCTGGTCCGCCACAACCGGCGCGGTGCAGCCCTGGGTCTATCAGCAGATCACCGAGCTTTACGTGCTCGACCCCGCCATGCGCGAGCGCCTCGCCGCACTCAACAGCACCGCCTCGGCCCGCCTCGCGAACCGGCTGATCGAGGCCCATCACCGCAACTACTGGACACCCGACCCGGCCACCCTCGAGGCGCTGCAGGAAGCCGGCGAGGCGCTGGAGGACCGTCTCGAAGGCGTGATCGCGGGGGCGCCAGTCGCCCGCGCGTCGACCGCCGTCTGACGCCGAACGGACAAGAGGATACGGCCATGAGCACGATCGAACTGCCGATCCGCAACCGGGTTCCTCGCCCCGACGGCGACGGCTCCGTGCAGGTGAAGATGGACATGCGCATGGAGGCGCCGACCGCCAAGGTCTTCGCCGTCTACGGCAAGGGCGGCATCGGCAAGAGCACGACCTCCTCCAACCTCTCGGTCGCCTTCTCGAAGCTCGGCAAGCGCGTGCTTCAGATCGGCTGCGATCCGAAGCACGATTCCACCTTCACGCTCACCAAGAGCCTGATCCCCACCGTCATCGACGTGCTCGAGACGGTGAACTTCCACACCGAGGAGCTGCGTCCTGAGGACTATGTCGTCGAGGGCTACAATGGCGTGATGTGCATCGAGGCCGGCGGCCCGCCTGCCGGCACCGGCTGCGGGGGCTATGTCGTGGGCCAGACGGTGAAGCTCCTGAAGGAGCATCATCTGCTCGAGGACACTGATGTTGTGATCTTCGACGTGCTGGGCGACGTGGTGTGCGGCGGCTTCGCCGCGCCGCTCCAGCACGCCGAGCGCGCGGTCGTGGTGGCGGCCAACGATTTCGACTCGATCTTCGCCATGAACCGCATCGTCGCCGCGATCGGCGCGAAGGCGAAGAGCTACGATGTGCGCATCGCCGGGGTGGTCGCCAACCGGTCGGCAGCGACGGACCAGATCGACAAGTTCAACGAACGGGTCGGCACCAGGACGCTTGCGCATCTGCCCGATCTCGACGCGATCCGCCGCTCGCGGCTGAAGAAGGCGACGCTGTTCGAGATGGACGACACGCCCGAGATCCGGGCCATGCAACAGGAATATCTGAAGCTCGCCGCAACGCTGTGGGCCGGCACCGAGCCGGTGATCGGCAAACCGCTGAAGGACCGGGAGATCTTCGATCTTCTCGGCTTCGATTGAGGGCCGCCATGAGCGACATCGCCACCTCCAGCAGCTATGCCAGCCGACGCGGCGAACTCGAAACCTATTTCGACCGCACCGCCGCCGAGGCCTGGGCGCGGCTGACCTCGGATGCGAAGGTCAGCGGCATCCGCGCCACCGTGCGGGCCGGACGCGAGGCCATGCGCGCGACCATGCTTTCCTGGCTGCCGCAGGACCTGACCGGCCGGCGTATCCTCGACGCCGGCTGCGGCACCGGCGCCTTCGCGATCGAACTGGCGCGCCGCGGCGCGGACGTCTTGGCCATCGACCTGTCGCCGACGCTGGTCGGCATCGCCGCCGAGCGCTGCCCGACCGATCTCGGAGCCGGCCGCATCGCGTTCCGCTCCGGCGACATGCTCGATATCGGGCTCGGTCGCTTCGACCACGTCGTGGCGATGGATTCCCTCATCCACTACGAGGCCCCCGATGTCGTGCGGGCCCTGGCGACCCTGGCGCCTCGCGTGTCCGGGTCGCTTGTGTTCACGGTGGCGCCGCGCACGCTGCTTCTGTCCGCCATGCACAAGGCGGGCAAGCTGTTCCCGCGCTCGGATCGCTCGCCGGCCATCGTGCCGCATGCGCCGGCCGCCTTGTTCGGGCGCATGGCGGGAGAGCCGGCGCTGGCGAAACTGACGCTGGGCCGCACCCACCGCATATCGAGCGGCTTCTACATCTCCCAGGCCGTGGAGCTCGTCGTGCGATGACGCTCCCCCTGGGCACCCGACAGGCCGACTGGGCCCGCCTGCTGAAGCGGTTGATGCCGTTCGCCGACGTCGGCACGCGCGATCTGCCGCTCGGGCGGCTTGTCCGGCTGTCGCTGTTCCAGGTCTCGGTCGGCATGGCGACGGTGCTGCTGATCGGCACGCTCAACCGCGTGATGATCGTCGAGATGGGCGCGCCTGCGTCGCTGGTCGCGGTGATGGTGGCGCTGCCGCTGCTGTTCGCGCCCTTCCGCACCGTGGTGGGCTTCCGCTCGGATCACCATCGCTCGGCGCTCGGCTGGCGGCGGGTGCCCTACATCTGGATGGGCACGCTGATGCAGTTCGGCGGGCTGTCAATCATGCCGTTTGCGCTGATCATCCTGTCGGGCGACACCTGGGGGCCTGTGTGGATCGGCCATGTCGCCTCGGCGCTCGCCTTTCTTCTGACCGGCGCAGGGTTGCAGATCACGCAGACCGCAGGCCTCGCGCTGGCCACCGATCTCGCCCCGCCCGAAGCGCGACCGCGCGTCGTGGCGATGATGTACACGATGCTGCTTGTCGGCATGGCCGGTTGCGGCACGGTGTTCGCGCTGCTTCTGGCGGACTACACCCCCATCAAGCTCATCCAGGTCGTGCAGGGCGCCGCCGTGCTGACCCTCGTCATCAACCTGGTGGCGTTGTGGAAGCAGGAAGGCCGCGACGCCGGGCGCGCCCGGGCCTTCCACGCTGGCGAGACCGAGCCGAGGCCGGCCTTCGCGGAGGTCTGGGCCCGCTTCACGCGCACCGGCCGCCCCCGGCGCTACCTGCTTGCCGTGGCCTGCGGCACCGCCGCCTTCAACATGCAGGATGTCGTGCTGGAGCCCTATGGCGGCGAGGTGCTGAAGCTTTCGGTCGCGGAGACCACGGCGCTCACCGCCATGATGGCGGTCGGCGCGCTGGCCGCCTTCGCGACCGCCGCCCGGCACCTCATGCGCGGACAGGATCCATCACGGCTGGCGGCTTACGGCGCGGTCGTCGGGCTCGGCGCGTTCGCCCTCGTCATCCTGTCGGCGCCGCTGCAGATGCCCATGCTGTTCCGGCTCGGGACCGTGCTCATCGGCTTCGGCGGCGGGCTGTTCTCGGTCGGCACGCTCACTGGCGCCATGGCGCTCGACCGCGAGAGTGGCACCGGACTGGCGCTTGGCGCGTGGGGCGCCGTGCAGGCGCTGGCCATGGGGCTGTCGGTCGCTTTCGGCGGCATCCTGCGCGATGTCGTCTCGCAGGCGGCGCAGGCCCAGCTGTTCGGACCGGCCTTCACCGACATCTATGCCGGTTATACCGCCGTCTACCATGTCGAGCTGTTCCTGCTCTTCGTCACGCTCGTTGTCATCGGCCCGCTCGTCGGCCGGACGGCGACTGTCGAGCCCCGCGCAACCCCGCAATCCTTCGGCCTGGCGGAATTCCCCGGCTAGGGCTCGAACTGCAACAGGAGGACCACCCATGATGGCAGGAGCAAACGCAGGCGGCGTCGACATCGCCTTCATCAGCCTGATCGCCTTCGTCGCCTTCTTCTTCGCCCTGGTGCTGTGGCTCCACCGGGAGAGCAAGCGCGAGGGCTATCCCCTCGCCCCCGACATCCAGGACCGTTACAACCGCTACTCCATCGTCGGCTTCCCCGCCCCGCCCCCCGCCAATACCTTCAAGATCTCCTCCGGCGAAAGCGTCACGGCCGATTGTTGCCGCCCCGACACCCGCCAGCTGGGGATCAAACCCCGCCAGCGGTGGCCGGGCGCTCCGCCCGACCACCACGGAAACCCGCTGGTCGACGGCGTGGGGCCTCGCGCCTTGGCAGAACTTTCGGACAGCACGGACACACACCACAACCGACCCACCCGTTCCGTGCACCTGCGCCTGGCAACCGCACTCCCTTTCGCCGGGGGCGACCCGCCTCCCGG
>CAZDUL010000029.1:0-15198 GCA_964508635.1 uncultured Allobosea sp.
GTGCGTGCTGGGGGCGGCGTCGGGTCGAGCGCGGCTGCCGGGCAGTGCACGAGCCGCCAGTGCTGCGGTCGGCTTCTGGACGCACAGAACCCCGCGCCCCACACCTACCGCCGCGAGCATCAGGCCTTCACCAAGGGCGAACCGGGATGGGGCGGGCATCTGGCCGACGATCTGGAGGGCATCGTCGCGCTGAACGATGCCTCGACCATCGCCGCAGTCATCGTCGAGCCGATGGCGGGATCCACCGGCGTCCTGCCGCCGCCGGTCGGGTATCTGAAACGCCTGCGCGAGATCTGTGACAGGCACGGCATCCTGCTGATCTTCGACGAGGTGATCTCGGGCTTCGGGCGGCTGGGCCATGCCTTCGCGGCCGAGCGCTACGGCGTCATTCCCGACATGATCTGCTTCGCCAAGGGCGTGACGTCCGGCACGGTGCCCATGGGCGGGGTTCTGGTGCGCAAGGGCATCTACGACGCCTTCATGACCGGCCCCGAGCATGTCATCGAGCTGTTCCATGGCTACACCTATTCCGGCCACCCGCTGGCCGCGGCCGCGGCGCTGGCAGCGCTGGACATCTACCGGGAGGAAGGCCTGTTCGAGCGCGCCCGGACGCTCGAGCCCCTCTGGGCCGACGCTGTGATGAGCCTGAAGGGCGAGCCCAACGTGCTCGACATCCGCACGCTGGGCCTCGTCGCCGGCATCGATCTTGCGCCCCATGCGGATGGCCCGACCCGGCGCGGCTTCGCGGCCATGGACCATGCCTTCCACGCCGAAGGCCTGATGCTGCGCTACACCGGCGACACCCTGGCGCTCACCCCGCCGCTGATCATCAGCGAAAGCCAGATCGACGAACTCGTCGAGAAGGTCCGCCGCACCATCCGCGCCGTCGCCTGACATCATGTCCCGGTATCGACAGGAGAATGCGCCGGAGGGCTTGCGGCTGCCGGTCGCTGGTCTAGCAGAACGGCGACACTCCCGCCGCCATTGCATCCCGGACCTGTCGCATGCAGTCTGACATCGAGATCGCGCGCGCAGCGCGGCTGAAGCCCATTGCCGCGATCGCCGAGGCCATCGGCGCGCCGGAACACGCCTGGGCCCCTTACGGCCGCCACATCGCGAAGGTCGATCTCGGCTGGCTGGGCCAGCAGGCCGCGCGGCCGGAGGGCCGGCTCGTGCTCGTCACCGCAATCAATCCCACGCCCGCGGGCGAGGGCAAGACGACCACGACGGTGGGCTTGGGCGACGGGCTGAACCGCATTGGCAAGAAGGCGATGATCTGCCTGCGCGAGCCTTCGCTCGGCCCCTGCTTCGGCGTCAAGGGCGGCGCGGCCGGCGGCGGCTACGCCCAGATCGTGCCGATGGAGCAGATCAACCTGCACTTCACCGGCGATTTCCACGCCATCACCACAGCCCACAACCTGCTGGCGGCGCTGATCGACAACCACATCCACTGGGGCAACGCGCTCGGGCTCGATCCGCGCCGCATCGCCTGGCGGCGCGCGCTCGACATGAACGACCGCGCGCTGCGCAGCGTCGTCGCCGCGCTCGGCGGGCCGGGCAACGGCTTGCCGCGCGAGGACGGCTTCGACATCACCGTCGCCTCGGAGGTCATGGCGGTGTTCTGCCTCGCCACCAGCCTCGCCGACCTCGAGGCGAGGCTCGGCCGCATGGTCATCGCCCAGACCTGCGACAGGCGCCCGGTCACGGCGGCCGAGCTGAAGGCGCCCGGCGCCATGACCGTGCTGCTGAAGGACGCGCTGGCCCCCAACCTCGTCCAGACGCTGGAGGGCAACCCCGCCTTCGTCCATGGCGGGCCGTTCGCCAACATCGCCCATGGCTGCAATTCGGTGGTTGCCACCCGGGCGGCGCTGTCGCTGGCGGACTATGTGGTGACGGAGGCCGGTTTCGGCGCGGATCTCGGCGCCGAGAAGTTCTTCGACATCAAGTGCCGCCAGACGGGCCTCGAGCCCGCGGCCGCCGTGATCGTCGCGACCGTGCGCGCGCTCAAGATGCACGGCGGCGAACCGCGCGAGACGTTGACGCGGGAGAACCTTCCCGCGCTGGAGGCGGGCCTCGTCAACCTCGCCCGCCATGTCCGCAACGTGCAGGGATTCGGCGTGCCGGTGGTGGTGGCGATCAACCATTTCACCAGCGACACGGCGGCCGAGCACGCCCTGATCCAGCGCCATTGCCGCGACACGCTGGGCGTGGACGCCATCGTCTGCCGACACTGGGCCGAAGGCTCGGCCGGCGCGACGGAACTTGCTGAGAAGGTCGCGGCGCTCGCCGAGGCTCCCCGGGCTGCACCGTTCCGGATGCTCTACCCGGACGAGATGGGGCTCGCCGACAAGCTGCGCACCATCGCCACCCGCATCTACGGCGCGGCCGACATCGCCATCGACCCGAAGGCAGCCGCGAAGCTCGCCGCCTTCGAGGCGACCGGCCACGGCCATCTGCCGATCTGCGTCGCCAAGACCCAAAGCTCGTTCTCGGCCGATCCCGCGTTGCGCGGCGCGCCGAGCGGCCATGTCGTGCCGGTGCGCGATGTGTCGCTCTCGGCCGGCGCGGGATTCGTGGTGGCGATCTGCGGCGACATCATGCGGATGCCCGGCCTCCCGCGCGAACCCGCAGCCGAGCGCATACGCCTGAACGCCGCCGGCGAGGTCGAAGGCCTGTTCTGATCGCGACCGTCGCGATCGGGGCCGCGCCGGCAATGCTGCGTTGCGCGGGCCGCGGCGCTGTCCTAGCTTCGAGGCCTGCGCCGCCGGACCGGCGCAGCCGTCTCACCCCGTTCTTTCACCGGAGGCCTTGGCCGATGCTCCGCACCTGGCTTGCCAGCGCAGCCCTCGCCCTCATGACCGCCCTGTCGCCTGCCCACGCGCAGGAGCGGACGGTCAACGTCTACAACTGGACCGACTACATCGATCCCAAGGTGCTGGAGGACTTCACCAGGGAGACCGGCATCAAGGTCGTCTACGACACCTACGACAACAACGAGATCGTCGAGACGAAGCTGCTCGCCGGACGCTCCGGCTACGACATCGTCGTGCCATCCGGTCCCTTCCTGTCGCGCCTGATCAAGGCGGGCGTGTTCCAGAAGATCGACCGCGCCAAGCTGACCAACGCCGGCAACATCTGGCCCGAAATCGCGGACCGGCTGAAGGTTCACGATCCCGGCAACCAGTTCGCGGTCAACTACATGTGGGGCACGACCGGCATCGGCATCAATGTGGCGAAGGTGAAAGAGCGTCTCGGTCCCGATGTCCCGCTGAACAGCTGGGACCTGGTGATGAAGCCGGAGCTCATCAACAAGCTGAAGGATTGCGGCGTCCACATCCTCGATGCGCCGGAAGACATCTTTCCCGGCACACTGAACTATCTCGGCCTCAACCCGGATTCGAAGACGGAAGCCGACCTGCGCAAGGCGGCCGACGCGCTGTTGAAGATCCGCGGCGCGGTGCGCAAGTTTCACTCGTCGGAATACATCAACGCGCTGGCCAATGGCGACATCTGCCTGGCGGTCGGCTATTCCGGGGACATCCTCCAGGCGCGCAAGCGCGCGGCGGAAGCCAACAACGGCGTCGAGATCGCCTACATCATCCCCAAGGAAGGGGCGCTGATGTGGTTCGATTCGTTCGCGATCCCGGCCGACGCGCGCAACCCGGCCGAGGCGCACGCCTTCATCGACTTCATGCTCCGGCCCGATATCGCGGCCCGAAACACCAACTTCGTCTCCTACGCCAACGGCAACATCGCGTCGAAGCCGCTGATCAGGGACGAGATCCGCAACAATCCGGGAGTCTATCCCGACGAGGCCACCTTCAAGCGCCTGTTCACCAACACTGCCTTCGACGAGCGCTCCCAGCGCGTTGTCACGCGGCTGTGGACGCGGGTGAAGACCGGGCGCTGACCCGATCCCTGCGGAAACGCAGCGCCGTGGCCGGTCTCGACCCGGCCATGGCGCTCACGGGCGCGGACGCAGCGCTCACCCTCAGACGCGCATCGGCATCAGAACATAGAGCGCGCTGGCGCCCTCGCGATCGAGCACGACGGTGGGCGAGCCGGGGTCGGCGAGCTTGAACAGCGCCGTGTCGCTGTCGAGCTGCTGGGTGATGTCCAGCAGGTAGCGGGCGTTGAAGCCGATATCGATCGGGCTCGCATCGTAGTCGACGTCGAGCTCCTCCACCGCCGTGCCCGAATCCGGGTTCACCACGGTCAGCGTCATGCGCCCGTCGGCGATCGACAGCTTCACGGCCCGTCCCCGCTCCGACGAGATGGTCGAGACGCGGTCCACCGACATGGCGAAGCTTGCCTTGTCGACAGTCAGGCGCTTGTCGTTTGTGGTCGGAATGACCCGACCGTAATCCGGAAAGGTGCCGTCGATCAGCTTCGACGTCAGCACGACCGGCCCGATGGAGACGCGGATCTTGCTGGTTGACAGCTCCACCTCGACCTGCTCGTCGCCGCCCTCCAGCAGCTTCTGGATTTCCGCCACGGCCTTGCGCGGCACGATCACGCCTGGCATGCCGGCCGCGCCCTGCGGCGCCGGCGTCTCGACCCGCGCCAGCCGGTGGCCATCGGTGGCGACGGCGCGCATCACGGCTCGGCCCTCGACCTCCAGCGTGTGAAAATAGATGCCGTTGAGATAGTAGCGCGTCTCCTCGGTGGAGACGGCAAACTGCGTCTTGTCGATCAGACGGCGCAGCTCGCCGGCAGGCAACGCAAAGCGGTGTGGGAACTCGCCAGCCGTGATGTCGGGGAAGTCGCTCTCCGGCAGGGTCTGCAGGTTGAAGCGCGAACGCCCGGCGCGCAACGTCATCTGGCCGTTCTCGCCGGTGGTCTCGAGCGACACCTGCGCGCCCTCGGGCAGCTTGCGCACGATGTCGTGGATCACATGGGCCGGCGCCGTGGTGGCCCCACCCATGATCACGTCGGCGGGAACCGTCTCCACCACCTCGATGTCGAGATCGGTCGCCTTGAGCTTGAGTCCGACGCCTGGCGAGGCGCTGATCAGCACATTCGACAGGATCGGGATCGTGTTGCGACGCTCCACCACGCGGTGAACATGGCCCAGAGCCTTCATCAGCTGCGAGCGCTCGACAGTGACCTTCATGACCAGCCAGACGTTGTAACGCGACAGGGACAAAAACGGCGGCTTAGATCGCCGCCGTAACCTTCACCTTGCCGAAGCGCTCGCGAACACGCAAGCGCGCCGACCTGCGTCCACAGCGTCGTCAACAGCCTCGAGCCTGCGTGCAGCCTTCAGCCCTCGGTCAGGATCCGCTTCAGGATGGCGACCTCCTCGCTCAGCGCCTGGTCGTCGCCGAGCGCCTTCTCGATCTTGCGCACCGCATGCAGCACGGTTGTGTGATCGCGCCCCCCGAAGCGTCGACCGATCTCGGGCAGGGAGCGCAAGGTCAGCGTCTTCGACAGATACATGGCGATCTGCCGCGGCTTCACTACCGCCGCCGTGCGCCGCTCGGAGAGGATGTCGGCCTTGCTCACATTGTAGCGCGTGGCCACCAGCTTCTGGATGTCCTCGATGCGCACCCGCTTCGGCTCGCGCTGGCGCACCAGATCGCGGATCGCGACCTCCGCCATCTCGACGGTCAGCGGTGCGCCGGTCAGCGTGGCGTGCGCCAGCAGCCGGTTGGCCGCGCCGTCGAGATCGCGCCCGTTCGTGGTGATCGCATTGGCGACATAGGCCGCCACCTCCGGACCGACCTGAAACGTCGGGTGGATCGACGACAGCATCAGCAGCCGCCCGGTCAGGATCTTGAGCCGCAGGTCCTCATCCAGCGGACCGATCTCGACCACCAGCCCGCCGGCCAGACGCGAGCGAACGCGCTCGTCCAGACTGTCGAGCTCCGCCGGCACGCGATCGGCCGCCACCACCACCTGCTTGCCCATGTCGATGAGCGCATTGATGGTGTGGCCGAACTCCTGCTGCACCTGCTTGCCCTGGATGAACTGGGCATCATCGATGACAAGCAGGTCGATGCCGCGCAGCTGTTCCTTGAAATTCAGCGCGGTGTGGCTCTTCAGCGCGTTGACGAAGCCGTACATGAACTTGTCGGCGGTGAAATAGGCCACCTTGCGCCCGTTGCGCGCCGCCTCCTGCGCCACCGCCTGAACCAGATGCGTCTTGCCGAGGCCGACGCCGGCATGGATGAACAGCGGATTGTAGGGGCTGGGGCTGCCGACCAGCGCGGCGATGCGCTCCGCGGCTGCGAAAGCCAACGCGTTGGAGCGGCCGACGACGAAGCCAGAGAACGACATGCGGCGATCAAGCGGGGAACCGAAATGATCGACCAGCGCAACCGGAGCGGCCGCGGCATGCCCCGAGGCAGGGACTGCAGGAACCGCCTCGCCATAGCCTTCGACGCCGACCGAAGCAGCGCGACCGTCGCCCCGCGGCGTCTCGGCGGACGGCCGCGCCTCCGGCGGGCGCGGAATGTCGCGCGTCACGGTCCTCACGCGCACCAGCAGTCCGCCTTCGACGGCAAGCTCCGAGCGCACCAGCGCCCGCACGCGGTCGACATAGTGGGTCTCGATCCAGCTCTTGAGAAACCGGGTCGGCACGGTGACGATCGCGACATCGTCTTCGACGCGCTCGAGATCCATGCGGGCGAACCAGCTTGAGTAGACGTCCTCGCCCAGTTCGGCGCGCAGACGCCGCTTCAGGCGCTCCCAGGCCCTGCTCTCCCCTCCAGCAGCAGCGGCGTTCTCATCCTGAAGGCTCATTCTGTCGTGATCCAGAAGCATGATCGTCCCGCTGGCGCCAAGCATGCCGCTCGCGCCATTTCTGTTTGATGCTGTTGTATTCGGACTCTGAGAGCGAAGGACTGTCAGACCAGACTGACGAAATCAAGAATCGCCGGCGTGTCGACTGGACCGCGGCGCCTTGTTTGCGAAACAAGATACAGTCGCCATGTCGCCTTCGTTCGTCGCACAGTCGCCGCCCTGCGTTTGAAGCTTGGTTCTTCGAGATCGGCTTTGGTCGACCACTCACCGAGCCGTTAACACAACCTTAACCCCTTGCTCTTTCGCGGCAAGACCAGCTGCGGCGTGACCGCCGCCGAACTAGGTAGTTTGCCCATGCGTCAGGCCGGGAGACCTCCCGGCGAGGCGCCGCATTTCAACAATTTAGGCCTGACCGATTTTTTTCGCCGGCTTCGCCACAAGGTCCGGCTCTTCGCGAGGCGCGCCAGCGGACTCTGCGGCAAGTCCGCCGCTTGCGCTGCAAATAATTGAAATAAATCATTTTTCCTTGCGCGAGGCGAAAAACCCGCAGGCTGCTCCGGCAGGGGCCCGCCCTTCGTCGAGTCAAGGGGCCCTGGCTGGAGAACCCGATTCGGGGAACCCCTGATGCATGATTTCCACAGTGCAGCGCTGGGGATTGCCGCCGCCCTCAGCATGGCTTCATCGCAGCGCGCCAACCACGACAAACAGCCCGGTCGGGGGACCGGGCTGCGAAAGCGGCAAGGTGTGGGCGCAGAACGCAGCCTGTCCCGCAGGCTGCAACAAGGGGCTTTAACCCGCGAGTGCCTTCACGGCCTTGGTGAGACGCGACACCTTCCGGGAGGCGGCGTTCTTGTGGACCACGCCCTTCTGCACCGAGCGCATCAGGATCGGCTCGGCGACTTTCAGTGCGGCCGTCGCGGCGGCGTGATCGCCGGCCGCGATCGCCTCCTCCACCTTGCGCACGAAGGTCCGCATCCGGCTGCGGCGCGACTTGTTGATCGCGGTGCGGCGCACGGCCTGGCGGGCGGCCTTCTTTGCGGATTTGGTGTTCGCCATGGGCGTCCTCGTCAAACCTGATGGCCATGGCGAACTCCGGCGGGTGCGAGAACCCACGGGACCGGGCGTCATGGTCGTGAAAGCAAGTGCCGCCGGCAGCGCAGCCAGCGGCGGGATGCAGCGCTATAGTCGATCGGCGGGGCGTCCGTCAACGCGAAACGCGCCGGCGCAAACCCGTCAACTCATCCGACGAGCCGCGCGAAGGTGGCCATGTCGACATTGCCGCCGGAGATGACGACGCCGATCCCCTTGCCGGTGCGCTCGACCTCCGCCGGCTGGTTCGACCAGCCCATGGCAGCGGCCATGGCGAGCCCGCCGGTCGGCTCGATGACCATCTTCATGCGTTCGGCGGCGAAGCGCATCGCCCTGACCAGCGCCTCGTCCGATACCGTGAGCACGCGCGCCACGTCGCGGCGCATGATCGCGAAGGTCAGCTGCCCGAGCGCCTGCGTCTGCGCGCCGTCGGCGATGGTGCGGGGAACCTCGATGCGCTGGATCGCGCCCGCCGCCAGCGATCGGCGCGCGTCATCGCCGGCCTCCGGTTCAACGCCGATCACCTGGCAGTCCGGCGACAGCGCCTTTGCGGCAAGCGCGCACCCTGACGTAAGCCCGCCGCCGCCGGTGCAGACGAACAGGAGGTCGAGCGGTCCGACCTCCTCGAACAGTTCCTTGGCCGCGGTGCCCTGCCCGGCTATGACGTCGGCATGGTCGAAGGGCGGGATGAGGGTCAGCCCCTGCTCCACAGCGATCTGCCGCCCCAACGCCTCGCGGTCCTGGGTGTAACGGTCATAGGTGATCACCCGCGCGCCATAGCCGCGCGTGGCCTCGAGTTTCGCCGGCGGCGCATCCTGCGGCATCACGATCGTGACCGGAACGCCGAGGATGCGGCCAGCCAGCGCCATGCCCTGCGCGTGGTTGCCCGAGGAGAACGCGATCACGCCGCGCGCCCGCACTGGCTCCGGCAGGGCTGCAATGGCGTTGTAGGCGCCGCGGAACTTGAAGGCCCCCATGCGCTGGAGGTTCTCGCACTTGAAGAACAACCTTGCGCCCGCGATCGCGTCGGCCGTGCGCGACGTCAGCACCGGCGTGCGATTGGCCACGCCGTCGAGCCGGCGCGCCGCTGCCTCGACATCGGCATAGGTGGGAAGCGCAAGCTCGTCGCCTTCGGCTCCTGACGCCATGGCTCGACTGCCTTCTGCTCAGCGATTCCTGAAGGTGGGTTTCCGCTTCTCCGCGAAGGCAGCCATGCCCTCCTTCTGGTCGGCTGTGGCGAACATCGCCGAGAACAGACGACGCTCGAAGCGCAAGCCTTCGGCGAGAGTCGTCTCGAAGGCGCGGTTGACGGTTTCCTTGGTCATGGTCGAGGCGATGAGCGATTTGGCTGCGATGGTCTCGGCTGCCTTCATCGCCTCGCTCATCAGGTCGGCGAGCGGCACCACACGCGCCACCAGCCCCGAGCGCTCGGCTTCGGCTGCGTCCATGAAGCGGCCGGTCAGGCACAGATCCATGGTCTTGGCCTTGCCGATGGCCTTCGCCATGCGCTGGGTGCCGCCTGCGCCCGGCATCACACCCAGATTGATCTCGGGCTGGCCGAACTTGGCGTTGTCCGCGCAGATGATGAAGTCGCACATCATGGCGAGCTCGCAACCGCCGCCGAGCGCGAAGCCGGCCACCGCGGCGATGATCGGCTTGCGCCGCTGGCCGATGCGGTCCCACTCGGCGAACCTGTCGTCCAGATAGGTCGCCGGCCAGCGCCGATCCTTCATCTCCTTGATGTCGGCCCCCGCCGCGAAGGCCTTTTCCGAGCCGGTGATGACAATGCAGCCGATGGTCTTGTCCTTCTCGAACCGGTCGAGAGCCTTGTTCACCTCGGCGATCAGCTGACCGTTCAGCGCGTTGAGCGCAGCCGGACGGTTGAGCGTGATGACGCCGACCGCGCCCTTGGTTTCCACCAGGATCATCTCGTAAGCCATCGCCTGTCCCTCCGGTGCTGGCTGTTGGTTGCCAGCACGGCTAGCGCAGCGAGCCGCTCTCGTCCATGCGCATGGATCAAGCCGCCGGCGCGCGCTTTTCCGCAGCATCGCACAGGTCGGCCACGATGCAGCGCTCGCATTCCGGCCGCATCGCCTTGCAGGTGTAGCGCCCGTGCAGGATGAGCCAGTGATGGGCATGAATGCCGAACTCCTCCGGCACCGCCTTCTCCAGCGCCTTCTCGACCGCCAGCGGCGTCTTGCCCGGCGCGATGCGAAGCCGGTTTGCGATGCGGAAGACATGGGTATCGACCGCGTGCGCGATCTGCCCGAAGGCGATGTTGAGCACGACATTGGCCGTCTTGCGCCCGACGCCGGGAAGCGACTCGAGCGCCGCGCGGTCGGCCGGGACCTGGCCGCCATGCTCCTCGATCAACTTCTGCGACAGTGCGATCACGTTCTTCGCCTTGGTGCGGAACAGGCCGATCGACTTGATGAAGTCGCGCACGCGCTCCTCGCCGAGCGCCACCATCTTTTCGGGCGTATCGGCGATGGCAAAGAGCGGGCGCGTCGCCTTGTTGACGCCCGCGTCGGTCGCCTGCGCGGAGAGCACCACCGCGACCAGCAGCGTATAGGCGTTGACCGATTCAAGCTCGCCCTTCGGTTCGGGGTTGGCGGCGCGGAAGCGCTCGAAAAGGGCCCGGATTTCAGCCTCGCTGCGGCGCTTCAGCCGCTTTGTCGGCGGCGTCTTGACCGAGATGCGCGACGGCTTGCGGGAAGCGCCGGCTGGGCGCGGCGATCCGGCCTTGGTTTTTGCGGCTGGTTTGGCGTCTGGCGGCATGGAAGGCATCTGGCGGAAGCGACATCGTGCGTTATAGTTGGTCCAGACGCGTCAGCCACCCGTTTGTGCCGGATGTCGACCCCCGATCCGCTTCAGCCCGAACACCGGCTCTTCGCCGCCCGCATCACCCCGCATCGCTCCCTCGGCGAGAAGGGGTTCCGGCTGGTGATGACGCTGGCCTGCGTCTCGGCCGTGGTGTCGTCGGTCCCTTTCATGGTGGCCGGCGCCTGGCCGGTCAGCTTCTTCTTCGGGCTGGACGTGGTGGCGCTCTATGTCGCCTTCCGCGTCAATTTTCGCGATGCACGCGCCTTCGAGGAGGTGGCGGTGTCGCGGCTGAATGTCGATCTGACCAAGGTGGACAGCCGCGGAAGGCGCAGCGACTGGCGCTTCGACACGGTCTGGACCAGGCTGGAGCGCCAGACCGACGAGGATTACGGCCTGCTGAAGCTCGCCATCGTCTCACGCGGCCACGCGGTGCCGGTGGCCCAGGCATTGTCGCCGCCCGAGCGCGAGAGCTTCGCCGAAGCCTTCTCGGTCGCGCTCGCGAGGGCCAAGGCGTGGTGACGCGACAAGGCTGCCTGCGCGGCATGTGACGCAAATCGGGTGTCGCGGCGATCCGAGGCGGCCTAGACGGTGGCGCATGAGGCCCCGATACCGGATCTGAGCATGACCGCCGTCCCTTCCCTGCACCCGTCCGCGCCCGCGGCCACCCTGCGCCCGGCGCAGGAGCTGGC
The DNA here is from genome assembly GCA_964508635.1 of uncultured Allobosea sp. Classification (GTDB taxonomy): domain Bacteria; phylum Pseudomonadota; class Alphaproteobacteria; order Rhizobiales; family Beijerinckiaceae; genus Allobosea. The sequence continues at coordinate 11,346 of CAZDUL010000029.1, forward strand.
CGCCGCGCAGGCGGACTACGGGATCGTGCGTCGTCTTCTGGAGCGCCTCACCGACGACTGGCGCTCCCAGCCCTCGGTCGAGGATCTCGCCGACAGCGTTGGGCTCAGCGCCGATGAGACGCACAGGCTGTTCCGCCGCTGGTGCGGGCTGACGCCGAAGGCGTTCCTTCAGGCCGTTACGCTGGACCATGCGAAGCGGCTGCTCGGCCGGGGCGCTCCGCTGCTCGACGCCGCCTTCGAGCTTGGCCTGTCGGGTCCGGGCCGGCTGCACGACCTGTTCGTGACGCATGAGGCGATGAGCCCCGGCGAGTGGAAGGCCGGCGGCAAGGGTCTGGTCCTCAGCTATGGTTTCCACCCCTCGCCGTTCGGCGAAGCCCTGCTGGTGGCTTCTTCGCGCGGCCTGGCCGCGCTCGGCTGGATCGATGACAAGGCCGGCCCCGGGCGCGCGGGAGACGTGGGAAAGCCCGCAGGCGGGCGGGACGGGGCGCTCGCCGACATGCGTCGGCGCTGGCCGGCCGCCCAGTTCCTTCAGGATGACTCCCGCACGGCGCCGCTGGCAGCACGGGTCTTCGATCCCGCGCACTGGCGCCCTGATCAGCCCGTGCGGGTGGTGCTGATCGGTTCGGATTTCGAAATCCGGGTGTGGGAGCAGCTGCTGACCATTCCCGTTGGCGCCACGACGACCTATGGCGCCATCGCGACGGCGCTGGAGCGGCCGAAGGCGGCAAGGCCCGTTGGCGCGGCTGTGGGCCGCAATCCCCTGTCGTTCGTGGTGCCCTGCCACCGCGTCCTCGGTGCCGACGGCGCACTCACCGGCTATCACTGGGGCCTGACCCGCAAGCGCGCGATCCTGGGCTGGGAGCGCGGCCTCGCCGCGTCCGGCTGAACCGCTTCAGCGATTCCAGAAAAAACGCAGCGCCCGCTGATCCGCTCCTCGGCAAACTACGTAGAGGAAAACGAAGTTCCCTGTGGACTTCCTTCCCCCAAACGCAGCTGGCCACTCCCCCGGCCCAGCTGCTGCCTTGAGAGGCTGCCCCGTTTGCGGGGCGGCCTCTTTTTGTGACCTGCGTGCTGCGCGGCGACCATCGCTTACGCCGGGCCAATGCGGGCCATCAGGCGGTCGAGCAGCGGGTTATCCTGCCGGAAGACATAATCGAGGCCGCGCACGATGATGTCGGTGGCGCCAGCCTCGGTCAGATCGTCAGCCAGGGCGAACACCTGCTGCGCCGGGCAATGGATGGTGACGATGCCGCCCGGTGCCTGCGCGCCGAAAGGCAGCCGCGCCCCGTGGCGCGCGTGGAGGCGCTGCGCGAAGGCGGCGTCGACGCCTTCGATCCGCGCCCGCACCTCGCGCAGGCGCCGGCCCTCCTCTTCCGCTGCAAGCCGGGCGAGGATGGCGCGCGCCGCGCCCCGCGCGCGCGGCCCCCACGATGCCTTGATCGAGGCGACGAGATTGGCCTGCGAGGCGAGGATCAACCCGTCATCGAGAACCTTGAGGCCGTTGGCGGCGAGCGTCGCGCCGGTTGTGGTGATATCGACGATCACCTCCGCCGTGCCGGCCGCTGGTGCGCCCTCGGTCGCGCCGAGGCTCTCGACGATGCGATAGTCGCTCACGCCCCGCTCGGCGAAGAAGCGGCGGGTGAGATTGACATATTTGGTGGCGACCCTGAGCTTGCGCCCCTGCGCATGGCGCAGATCGGCGGCGATGTCGTCGAGATCGGCCATGGTCGAGACGTCGATCCAGGCGCGCGGCGCAGCGACCACCACATTGGCCTGCCCGAAGCCGAGCCCGGCGAGGAAGGCGACCGTCCCGTCCACATCGGCGATCTGCTCGCGCACCAGATCCTCACCCGTGACGCCGAGATGCGCCGCGCCGGAGGCAAGCTGCACGGTGATCTCCGAGGCCGACAGGAATGCGACCTCGACATCGGCGAGGCCCGGAATGGCCCCGCGATAGTCCCGCGCGCCGCGCGGCTGCACGAAGCCGAGGCCCGCGCGGGCGAAGAAGGCGGCGGCGTTTTCCTGCAACCGGCCCTTGGACGGGACCGCCAGCACCAGCGGCGGATCGAGCACGGGTATGTCCGATTCCGTCAGGCTCATGACGCGCTCCCTTGCACAGCCGCCGCCAGCCGCTCCAGCCAGACCGAGACGCCCACGGCCGGCACGGGCGCGGGCGCGCCGAGCCGCGACATGAGCAGGTCGTAGCGCCCCCCACCAGCCACCGGTCGGGGCTGGGCGGCCAGATCGGCGCCCGGCGCGTGCAGCTCGAAGATGAAGCTGGTGTAGTAGTCGAGATTGCGGGCGAAGCCGGCGTCGAAGTGCATCGCCGCGACATCGAGCCCCAGCGCCGCCATGAAGCCGGTTCGCGCCTCCAGCGCGTCGATTTCGGGCGTCAGGTTCACGCCCGTCTCGGTCGCCAGCGCGCGAAGCCGTGTTGCCGCCCTGTCGGGATTGCCCGTGATGGACAACAGTCGGGCGAGCGCCGTGCGGGCCTCGGCCGTCGGCATCTGCTGAGCCTCGCTGGCGCGGGCGAGGAAGCGCCGGGCGATGTCGCTGGCACTGCGCCCCCCGACGCCGCTGATGCCGGCGATCGACAGCACGTCCTCGACGAACCGGCGCGCGGCCTGCGGATCCTGCCCCTGAAGCGCGGCCGCCAGTCCGTCATGCGGCCGCTCATCTGCTGATCCGGCGGACAGGATCGCATCGAGGCTGTCCGGCCCACCCCCGGCCGCGATGGCTCGCATCAGCCGCCGTGACAGCGTGGCGGACAGGCCAAGGCCACGCAGCATCGCCTGCAGCAGCGCGACATCGCCGAGGCGGATGGTGGGCGCATCCAGCCCGGCCCTGGCCGCCGCTTCGCAGGCGATGCCGAGGATTTCCGCATCGGCGGCCTCGCGGTCCTCGCGCCCGAAGGATTCGACGCCGGCCTGGAGAAACTCCCCGCTTTCGCCCGCGCGCATGCGGAACACCGGCCCGGCATAGGCATAGGCGCCCGCGCCCGCGCCGCGGGCGAGGTGCAGGCGGCAGACGGGGATCGTGAACTCGGGCCTGAGCGCCCATTCCCGGCCCTCGCCATCGACCGTCACGAACATGCGCCGGCGGATGTCCTCGCCCGATACGTCGAGAAACAGTTCCGCCGGTTGCAGGATCGCCGGCTCCGCCGGCTCGTATCCGAGCGCAGCGGCGTGGGCGAGGAAGTCCCGACCGAGCTCCCGGCTTCGCCCGGCGGCGACGCCACCTGCGTTGCTCCCCTGCGCTGCTGTCGGCCGTTCCAGCATCGTGCCCCAATCTCCCTCCACCGGCAGGCCCGCCCAGACCATGCCGCCATCCGGGCCTCTCTAACAGCGCCCGCCCTGTCGCGCGACCGGATTTCGGGGGCAAAGTGAACGGGGTGCCGCCGATGACAGCCCGGGCGGGTTTGCGCCGGTGCGGCGCCACCGCTATCGCTCAAGGCCCGGTTCCATCCCGCCAAGGCTGAGCATGACCGATATCGCCCTCGCCAGCGCCACGCACCAGCTCGCCGCCCTCGCGCAACGACGGATCTCGTCCGTCGAGCTACTTCAGGCGCATCTTGCGCGCATCGCGCGGTTCAACCCGATGCTGAACGCCATCGTGACGCTGGACGAGGCGGCGGCGCTCGCGGCGGCGAAGGCCTGCGACGCGCGCCGCGCCCGCGGCGAGGCCGGCGCGCTCGAGGGCCTGCCGATCAGCATCAAGGATGCCTTCGACGTCGCCGGGCTGCGCTCCACAGCCGGCGCGAAGGCCCTGAAGGAACGCGTGCCGGATCAGGACGCGGCCGCCGTGGCGCGCCTGCGGCCGCCCGGCGCCGCGGTCCTGGTGTAGAGGCACGTGT
>CAZDUL010000030.1:0-5326 GCA_964508635.1 uncultured Allobosea sp.
CCACGCCCGGGCGCGCCGGGCCCGGGCGGCCCTCGCCTCGGCCTCGGCCCGGCCCGGGACGGGGGGCCGATAAGCCCGGACCGCCTCGACCACCGGCCCGGTTTCGGCGCTCGCGCGCGCCAGTGCCGCGGTCCGCTACGGCGATGGCGCACTGGCAAGCTCGGCCTCGGCCGCAGCATGGCGGGCGACAATGGCGTCGAGATGGTCGAGAGGCAGGGCGACGGACATGGGCAGGGGCGCGATCGCGGGGCGGTTGCTGGCGGCTTCGGTGATGCACCGCTACAGCGGGACGTCATGCGCCTGCGCGAACGCCTTGAGCTGCGGCCTGAGCGAGGCGGCGCCGGAGACGTTCGCCAGAAGCGTCTTCATGTGTCGGGATGCCTTCCCGACATCAAGCTTCAGCGCCATAGCCTTCACCGGCCCGATCGCGGACGCCGTCATCGAAAAGGACCGGAAGCCGAGCGCCATGAGCGCCATCGCCTCGATCGGCTTGCCGCCCATTTCGCCGCAGACCGTGACCGGGCACTGCGCCGCCGCAGCCGCATCGGCAATGCGCTTGAGCGCCCTCAGCGCACCGGCGCCAAGAGGATCGAAGCGGTCCGCGACGAGGCGGTTCTCGCGGTCGGCTGCGAAGAGAAACTGCATCAGGTCGTTTGACCCGACCGACAGGAAATCCGCCTCGCGCGCGATCTCGTCGATCTCGAACAGCAGCGAGGGCACCTCGACCATCACGCCAAGGGACAGGGATCTGGGACGGCCGCGGTTATGACGATCAAGCTGGGCCAGCTCCCGTTGCACCAGCGCGCGCGCGCGCATGAACTCGTCGACCGTCGCCACCATCGGGAACATGATGCGCAGATCGCGCCCCGCCCCCGCCCTGAGCAGCGCGCGCACCTGGGCGCGCAACAAGCCCGGGCGGTCGAGCCCGATGCGGATCGCTCGCCAGCCGAGCGCCGGGTTTTCCTCCTCGACCCGGCTCATATAGGGCAGGATCTTGTCGCCGCCGATGTCCAGCGTCCGGAACGTCACGGGCCTGTCGCCCATGGCCTCCAGCACCTGCGCATAGAGCTGCTGCTGCTCGGCGGTGGTCGGCATCCGGGATGCCACCATGAATTGCAGCTCCGTGCGGAAAAGGCCGATTCCGTTCGCGGCGGTCTCATCGACATGGGCGAGATCGACCATCAGGCCGGCATTGAGCTTGAGATCGACGGGAACGCCGTCACGCGTGATCGCCGGCACGTCGCGCAGCTTGCGATACTGCTCCTGCCGGCGCGCCCTGAGCCTTGCCTTCTCCTTGTAGACATTCTCCACATCGACCGGCGGTCGGATCTGCACATCGCCGGCAATCGCATCGACGATGATGGCCTCGCCCTGCTCGACCATTGCCGTGATATTTTCGACCTCGCTGACCGCCGGTATGCCGAGCGCCCGCGCCACGATGGCGACATGGCTGGTCGGCCCGCCTTCCTCCAGCACCAGCCCGCGCAGGCGGGCCCGGTCGTAATCGAGCAGCGCTGCCGGTCCCATCGAGCGTGCCACGAGAATGGCGTTCTCCGGCAGGTGCTCCGGCGCCAGCGTCAGCTCAGCGCCGACAAGGATGTGCAGCAGGCGGTTGGCGAGATCATCGAGATCGTGCAGGCGCTCGCGCAGATAGGGGTCGGTCTGGCGCAGCATCCGCGCGCGCGTATCCGATTGCACGCGCTCGACCGCCGCCTCCGCGGTCAGGCCCTGCAGCACCGCCTCGCGCATGCGCCGCAGCCAGCCCTGGTCGTGCGCGAACATCCGGAAGGCTTCCAGCACCTCGGTGTGCTCGCCACCGCTGGTCACGTCCCCGCGCGCGATCAGCTCGTCGATCGTTCGGCGCAGCTCCCCGATCGCCGCCTCCAACCGCTTGATCTCGGTCTCCGGGCTTTCGGCGATGAGGTTGGTCACGACAACCCGCGGCTGATGCAGCACGACATAGCCGAGACCGACGCCCTCCGCCAACGGGACGCCGCGGACCGTCATGGCCCGCTTCAGCGCGATGCCCTGCCCGGGCTGCGCCATTGCCTGCAGCCCGCCCTGGGCGATCAGCTCCGCCAGCACCATGGAGACGGTCTGCAGCGCCTCCATCTCCTCCTCGGTGTAGAGGCGCGAGGCGGTGTTCTGCACCACGAGCACGCCGAGCGTTGCGCCCGCGCGCAGGATCGGCACGCCCATGAACGAGCGGTAGATCTCCTCGCCGGTTTCGGGCCGGTAGGAGAAGGCCGGGTGCGCCTGAGCATCCGAGAGCGCCAGAGGTTCAGCCTCCCGGGCGATCAGGCCGACAAGGCCCTCGCCGGCCTTCATCGTGGTGAGGTGGACCGCCTCGCGCTTCAGCCCCTCGGTGGCGTAGAGCTCGAGCGCGCCGTCCTCGCGCTGCACATAAATCGAGCAGACTTCCGCCACCATGTTGGAGGCGATCAGCACGACGATGCGATCGAGCTTGTCCTGCGGGCTGGTCGGCAGCGCCATGACCTCGCGGAGGCGGCGCAACAGGACGCGCGGTCCTCCAAACGCAGCTGGCATCAGCCCCACCTCCCATCGCGCGCCGCGTCTGAGCGCATCACGCGTCCGACATCTCCGCCCATGGCTTTGAATCGTTCCTGTCGCGTTCTAGAATCCGAACGGTCCGTTCGGCAAGAGCAACGCCAGCAATTTGGAGCCCGTCTCAACAGCTTGGCTGGGTCTTGCTTCACCGCACCGGGGCCAGCGCCTGGGATGTGCCCGGCTTAGCGATCGGAGCCGCCGGCCCGCTCTCCAGCGCTCTGCTCCCGCGCCTTGAGCGCATCCGCCAGCCGCGCCCTGGCGGAGCCTGGCCTGAGCGGCTTCTGCTGGCTCTCGTGCGGCGCCCAGCCGGAGAGCCAGATCAGCTCGAAGGTGGCCCTCACCCGTCCGTCCGGATCGGAGAAGCGCTCGGCATAGACGCTGGTCAGCCTTGCAAGCGTGTCCCGACGCAGCGGCCGTTTGCGCCGCGCTGTCAGCGCGTTGGCGAACCCCATGGCGCGCAGATCGGCGAGCAGGGCGAGAGGATGGCCATACCGCACCGTCACCGGCTCGGCATCGACCACCGGCAGCGCGAAACCCGCACGCTGGAGCAGGCCGCCCGCATCGCGCACATCGGCGAAGGGGGCCACACGGGGCGAGACGCCGCCGATGGTCTCGCTCTCCGCAATGGCGAAGGCCTCGCGCAGCTCGCGCAAGGTTGCGCCACCGAGCAGGCAGCCGAGAAACAGCCCGTCCGGCCTCAGCGCCCGTCTGATCTGCACCAGCGCGCCGGGCAGATCGTTGACCCCTTGCAGCCCCAGGAGGGAGGTCACCAGCGAAAGGCTCTGCGCTGCGAGGGGCAGTGCCTCCGCGTCAGCCACCGCCTGCTGCACGCCGCCCGCGCCGCGGGGCGCCAGTCGGATGGCGCGCCCGACGCGCGGCCAGCTCGCCAGCACGGCCAATCCATGGTCCGACGGGCTGCCGACATCGGCCGCGATCGCAAAATCGCGGTTTATGGCCGGGAGCCGCTGGGCGAGGTCGTTCGCAGCCCGCTCGACGAGGAAGCTCGCGAAGCCCTGCCGCGTCGCCCGCGCCAGATGCCGTGCGGCGATTGCGCGGTCGAACAGCAGCATCTCGTCATCGCTCACCGGCAAGGCTCCGTCGTGCCCGGGTTTGGTCGCGGCCATCCCGGCGCCATCGGGCAGACCGCCTTCCGTCGCAGCACAGATGGGTATTAGGATTGCGCGATGCCAAGACTATCGCCAGCGCAGGACACGCGAGCGGAGACCGAAGCCGGGCTGCCGGGACCAGCTCTTCGTGGTTGGTTTGCCGGTTTGCGCTTCCGGCCGCGCGAGTCGCGTCAGCTGATGCGCCGGCTCGCCGATATGATCTACCCGCCGGTCTGCGCCGCCTGTGGCGGGGCTGTCTGCGAACCGCACGGGCTGTGCGCAGCGTGCTGGTCGCGCATCGGCTTCATAACCCGTCCCTTCTGCGAGCGTCTCGGCACGCCGTTCGCGCTCGATATCGGCGTTCAGCTTGTATCCCCCGCCGCGATGGCCGATCCGCCGGTCTTCGCCCGCGCCCGCGCCGTCTGCGGTTATGACGACATTGCGCGGGATCTGGTGCATCGACTGAAGTATCATGACCGCATGGAGCTCGTCAGGCTCATGTCGCGACTGATGCAGCACGCGGGCCGTGACTTGCTCGCGGACGCCGATGCACTCGTGCCCATCCCGCTGCACCGCTGGCGGCTGTGGCGCAGGCGCTTCAACCAGGCTGGCGCGCTGGCGGATGGGATAGGCGCACGAGCGGGCCTACCGGTGCTCCATGGCGTGCTGGAGCGCGTCAAGGCCACTCGCCCGCAGGTCGGTTTGAGCCGGGCCGAACGGGCAGCAAACCTTCAGGGCGCGATCAAGGTGGCACAGGCGGAGCGAACCCATGTCGACGGCCGCCGTCTGGTGCTGGTCGACGATGTGCTGACCACCGGCGCGACCGCGAACGCCGCGGCCCGCGCGCTGTTGAAGGCCGGCGCGCGCAGCGTCGATGTGCTGACCTTCGCCCGCGTCATCCCCGGCAGCTGACGCCACCCTTGAGACAAGGCGGCCAAGCTCTCATATGATCGTCCTCGAGGAGACCCGCCCATGGCTCGCGTGACGATCTACATCAAGTCCTGGTGCCCCTACTGCGCAGCGGCCAAGGAACTGCTGACCCGCAAGGGTGTCAGCTTCGAGGAAATCGAGATTTCCGGTCGCAACGATTTGCGGGACGAAATGGTGCGGCGCTCCGGTCGCGCGACGGTGCCGCAGATCTTCATCGGCGAGCGCCATATCGGCGGCTGCGACGATCTCTACGCCCTCGATAACCGGGGCGATCTCGATCCGCTTCTCGCGGCATGACATCCGGGCGGAGCACGGCGGCATGATCCGCTTTTCGCTGGTCTGCGACCTGGGACACGGCTTCGACAGCTGGTTCCGCGACAATGCCAGCTTCGACGAACAGGCAAGGCGCGGACTGGTGACCTGTCCGCATTGCGGCTCGACCACCGTTCGCAAGGCCATCATGGCGCCGGCCGTTGCGCGCACGGACCTCGAACGCTCCCGCGCGGCCCAACCTTCGACGCTCACCGAAACGATGGCGGCCCTGTCGCCGCAGGAGAATGCGCTGCGCGACATGAGCCGCGCCATCCTCCAGCATGTCCAGGCGCCTGCCGATAATGTCGGCGACCGTTTCGCCGACGAGGCGCGCCGGATGCACGAGGTCGATAGCGAGCCCCGGTCGCTCTAAGGCCCCGAAACCCCCGACGCGGTCCGTCCTGTGCGCG
>CAZDUL010000031.1:0-5667 GCA_964508635.1 uncultured Allobosea sp.
CTCCAGAGCGGGGGCGCTGGCTCGTCCTGAAGCATGCCATTCGCTCACTACGCTGGCTGTGGCCGCTGCCGCTCCTCAGGGCCGAGGGTTCGCATGTGGTCTTGGTCCGCCCGGCCAGGCAGGGCCACGTCGCCGCCGCCGACGTGCTCGCAGCGGTCACACCTTACACCCTGCTTGTCTCGGTCATGCACGCCAACCACGAGACTGGTGCGGTCCAACCCATCACCGAGATCGCGGACGGGCTCCAGGGGCATGAAACCTATTTCCACGTCGACGCCGCCCAAACCTACGGCCGAGAGACGTCGAGGCTCCGTCACCGGCGGATCGATCTGGTCAGCATCAGCGGCCACAAGGTCTTCGCGCCGAAGGGCGTCGGCGCACTCGTCGCGCGACGCCGCGCCGGTCATCGTCCGCCCCTTCAGCCGCTCATGCTCGGCGGCGGTCAGGAACGAGGACTCCGTCCGGGCACTCAGCCCGTACCGCTTATCGCCGGGTTGGGGCTCGCCGCCGAACTTGCTGAGAAGGAGCGTGACGCTCGGGTCTCCGCGTGCCGCCGTGAGCGGGAGCGCGCCTTGGCCGCGTTCGCCCGTCTAGGGGCTCAGGCGCACGGCGACCCGGCACGAGGCGTCCTGCCCAACATCCTTAGCATCACCGTTCCCGGCCTCGACTCAGAGGCCGTAATGGTCGCACTCAAGGACGAGATTGCCATCTCGAACGGTTCGGCCTGCACGTCCTCCAGCTACGCGCCGAGCCACGTGCTCGAGGCCATGGGCCTTTCCCGCGAAGAGATTGAGGGAACGATCCGGTTGTCCTGGAGCCACGAAACGGACGGCGTCCCCTGGGATCGCGTGGTGGACATGCTCGACGACCTCAGAATCTGAAGCCTGCGGCAACTATCGCGCGGTCCCGCGTACCTAGTTGGGTGACAGCAACGAGCTGTCGATCCTCGGCGCCACAGCGCGCGCCAACAGACTAAGGACCGAAACCATGATTGACGCCGTCAACGACGAACCCCGCACCTCCGGCGAACCGGCCTGGAGCAGCTCCGCCCCCAAGGGCGGCAAGGCCGTCATCCGCCGCATGCTGAGCGAGACCGCCAGCACCGTCCCGCTCTTCCTCGGGCAGACCTTCGTACAATCGCTGCGCGACGTCGGCTACAACAACAGCGTCTGGGCCGTGTGCGAGCACGTAGACAACGCCGTTCAATGGGGTGCCAAGAACATCCGAGTCTACTTCCGCCAGCGCGGTCGCCGCGGCGACACCAAGATCGACGTTCTGGTGCTCGACGATGGAGTTGGCATGTCCCCTGACGTGCTCCGCGTCGCCATGTCGTTCGGTGGCTCCACCGTTTATGGACGCCGCGACGGCATCGGACGGTTCGGCGTCGGCATGAAAACCGCCGCCCTCAGCATGGGCCCCCACCTCGACGTCATTTCCTGGCAGGAGAAGGGCGCGTTTTACGCCATGGAACTCGACGTCGACGACATCGGCTCGAACGCCAAAAACCTCGTCGAACTTCCGGAACCTTCCTTCCGGGACCGGCTCCCGATCGACATCGTCGAGGTGCTGACCGAGCACCAGGACTACCCCAAGGACCCGAAAGACCAGCGGCTCCTGACGGGCGACATCGATGAGCTGAACGACCGGCTCGGACCGCACGGAACGATCGTCTACGTCCCCGACTGCGACCGCGTCACGTACAAGCAGTCCAAGAGCCTCTACGAGCACGCCACCCGGGAGATGGCTCGCATCTACCGGCGCGCGATTGCCGAGGGTTTGAATCTGTATATCAACAACAAGCTGATCGAGCCTTTCGACCCGACCTACTGGATGAAGGAGTCTTGGCACGCCAAAATCCCTGACCTCCCCGAAACCCGGAGCCGCCTGGTCCAGGCCTGGACCAAGGAAATCGAGATTCCGGTGGAAGAGGGATCGAAGGTCACGGCGCCCGTCTCGGTGCGTCTCTACGCGCTCCCGATCGAAGCGTGGCAGAACCTGCCGAGCAAGGTCCTGAAGAATCAGCTAAGGGTCTACGACGACCACCAGGTGTCCTTCCTCCGTAATGGACGTGAGGTCTCTATCGGTCCCGTCCCGGCGTTGAACCTGGCCCGGCATGCGACGACCAACTGGCTCAGCGTGCAGATCGATTTCGACGGTCGGCTCGACGAGGCTTTTGGAGTAGCCATGACCAAACAGGGCGTGCGCCCGAAGGCCTACGCTCTGGAGGCGATCAACGCCGTCATCGCCGACCAGGTCACCAAAACCCGCAAGATGATCGCCGAGGCGCAGTCGAACAACCGCCGCAACAAGAACAAGGCCGCCCAGTCGGAGGCGGAGCGACGGGCCCAAGAAGCCGACTCGTTGCAGCGGAAACCCTTGCCGGAAACGCCCGAGGAGCTGGCGGCGCTAGAAGAGAACCTTCGGGCGTTGGCGATCACTCTGAAGCGCAATGACGAGACCGACGAAGAAGCCTTCCAGCGCGTCAAGACTTCGAGGTACATAACAGTCCTCAAGCACGACGACTATTGGCCCTTCTACGCTGTCGACTTCCAGTACGGAAAGGTGATTCTGACGATCAACACGGCTCATCCGTTCTACGGAAAGCTCTACAAGCCGCTCGAAGAGTTCAGCGTCGGCGAGCCCTCGGAGGAAGGCAACGGCGAGCGCGTCACCCCTCAGGATGGCGAACTGCTCGTCGGCCTACAGATGTTGCTGCTCAGCCTAGCCCGGACCCAGAGCCAGATGACACACGGCCCGGGGCGCGACGACTATCGGGAGATGTTCCAATCCTTCCAGAAGGAATGGTCCGACAACCTTCGCATCCAGCTCACGCTCGGTTGACGACGCGCGGCAACCTTCTGCCCCGCCGAAGTACCTGCTAAGGTGAGGGACGGGCGGTTCTACCCGCAAGCCCGCGCTCCGGCATAGCGCCCGGGGCGCGGGTGGGCGGACCGCTCGAACTCTCGCCGATGACCCTGGACGCACAGCGCGTCCCAGAACGACGAGGTCGAGAATGAAGGACGATGTCTGGGCGCAGTACCTGCGCCTGCAAGAGATGGAGCGGCTCTGCCGCGACGACACCCTGAAGGACGCGCTCGACGGGGCCCTCGACCGCGAACTGGCCGCCATCGCTGCCGGTCGCCCGCGCCGTGGCACCGTGGCCACAGCGATCTCCAACCACCGCCGGCGCGAGCGTCGGCGCCGCGAGATCGAACTCACCCTTGCGGTCACTGCGACGCGCTCTGTCGACGCTTGGCGCCAGATCGAAGAACGAGCGGAACTGGAAGCCCGCTTGCGCCGGGTCGACCCGCCCGCGCGCGAGCTGTTCCTTCAGCACGAGTGGGGCGATACCGCCGCCGCGCTCGCCGCCGAGCGCCAGCGCCCCGTCGGGACGATCAAGGCTCGTCTCCACCGTATCCGGCTGCAGCTCGCGGCCTAGCCGCTAGTCGGAGGCGGGGCCCCAGAGCCGCGCCACCGTGGCGCGGCCTTGGAACCGGTCCGGCCCCATCGGATCGTCGACATAGGCGACAACCATGAGATTAGCGGGGCTGAGGCCGCCGCGCGGGTTCCGGAGCGCGACGCTCAATTCGCCATGGGCGGGCGAAAGGCCGCCTCTGGCGGCTTCCATCGCCAGGAGCCTGACCACCCAGAAGGGCTGCGGAAGCGCCCGCCGGCCCATCTTTGCAGGCGCCCATCGAGGGTCACCGCTGACCTCGTAGATGGAGGAGCGATTCGAGCGGTGGACGTTGCACCACCCGCAGCTCAGGCGGAGATTCTCCACATCGTCTGTCCCGCCCGCTGCGTGCGCGACAAAGTGGTCGGCCTCTATTCGGAGGTGGCGCGCCTTGAGGCCGATCGGCTTGAACACGTCCACGAGCGCCGGCAGCGCCAAGGTGGCCGGCTCGCCGAGGAATAGCGAAACCGCCGCCTCGCTAAACCGCCACCCGCATACCCAGCAGTGGGGCGTCCCTTTGGCGGCGTCCACGAGCTGCTGCCGCTTCGCCAGCGGGGGCGCCACTCGCGCCGCGATTTCCGCCCTTCGCCGCGCTTCGGCCACCGCCAAGCGCGCGACCTCCCTAGACAGCTCCTGCTGCTCGGTCGCGCTCATCTCGGTCCAGGTCGCGGCGACGTGCGCCTTCACCTCCGCGTAAACAAAGCCATAGGTCGCGTTGGTGGCGGCGTACTCGTCCACGTCGCAGAACGTGCCGAGGAACCAATCTGCCCATTGCCGATGGACGTCGCCCTTGAGGACGTCGCCCGACCACCGAAACAGCCGGTCGGGCACCGAGAGCCGCGCCATCCCGCGCAGGCCTTGCGGCGACCACGGAGCGCTGGGCTGCGCGAGCGCGGCCGAGAGGAACTCCCGAAGATCCTCGCTCACCGCTAGACGACCGAAGGTTTGTAGTTCTCGATCCGCGGGAGACGCTCGGGGTTCTGGCGGTACTCGTCCCAGGTTTTCGCCCATGCGGTGCGGATGCCGGGCGAGTCCTTCTTCACGCCAGCGAGACCGAGCTTCCAATCGCGCGCGAAGTACCGATCGTCAATTTCGGCAAGCCAGCGGTCGCAGATCTCGGAAACCTGCTCGGCGCTCTCTAGTTCGACTCCGCTCTGTCGCATGAACCGGAAGAAGTCGGCTGCCAAAATGCTGAGCGAGATCTTATTGAATAGGTTCGAGGTGCGGGGATTGCCCCAGTAATTCCACGCACTCGGCTCATTCCAGTCGCCAAAGTAGTCGGCCACGTACCGCCAGAACGCGATGAACACGCCGCGCCAAGGCCCGTCAAAGGAGGCCCAGTATTCCCGCGCGCTCGCGTGACCAGCCGCGGCATAGTTCGCCACGATGGGCGAGGCCTCCAGATACTTGTCGGCCCAAGCCTTTGCGAAATCGTTATTCTTCTTTTGATGAAAGAGGTACGCGCCCTTCAGCTCGCGGAATGTCTGCACTAGCCCCACCATCACAGGCCACGCGAGCAGCTCGTTCTTGTTGGGACCTTTGCCGCCGCTCAATCCAAGTTCAACCTTGCCGGCGAACGGGCTCATCTCGTTGCGCGCCATGAAGGACGCGGCGCGTGACTCCTCCAAGGGAATGTCAGCGTCCCTCAGCCTCTGGGCGACGGTCTCGAGCTCCTCGTTCGACAAGCTGGTCGAGACGATCGTGCCGAGCAGAGCCCGCCCGATCGGGGTCGCCTTCTGGTTCACCACGATGAACTGGAAGACGTGCTCGGCCGGGTTGGGATCCATCAGCAGAGAAACCGAAAGCCGACGCGAGGCGCTGCGCAGCAGGTCGCGCGTTACCTCGCCCTCGCCTTCACCAGCGTCGATCCGGCGTTCGGCAGCGTCCATGAGCTCGGGTGAGTCCAGCGCCTGGTGAGCCGCCTCTAAGGCCCCGAGCAGCCGATGCTGGCCGTCCATGACCACCACGGGCCGGATGTAACTCTCGAGCGCCTCTCGCGTGAAGCCGAGGAACTCGTCCCCGACAAAATCCGTGAGCTTTTCAAGCACCGTCCGCCTGGCGGCCAGTTCGTCCCAGAAATCCGATATGTGCGAGTCCTCGAACAGCACCGCCGTCGACGCCGTCTCGGCGGCCGCCTCGTCTTCTAACGTCTCAGCACCTTCCTCAGCGGCATCCTCGCTATCGTCAGCGGTCTCCTCAGTCGAGGCGTGGCC
>CAZDUL010000032.1:0-6842 GCA_964508635.1 uncultured Allobosea sp.
CAGATGAGTATCAGAGACCGAGCACCGATTGACAAGCCCGCCGCCGCGACGTAATCGAAGGCGCCAGGGGAAACGAACGACATGACCGCATCACCAAACATGACCGCCAAAGCGAACGTCGCGCGGACCGGACCGCGGCCGGAGGATGCCGCGCGCGAAGCCAACGAGCCGTCGAGCCTCCTCGTGCGCTTCGGGCCGGAGCGGCCGCTGGTCATGGATGGCGGCGGCGTCCTGAACCGGTGGCAGATCGCCTATCAGACCTATGGCGCGCTGAATGCCGCGCGCAGCAACGCCGTGCTGATCTGTCATGCGCTCACCGGCGACCAGCATGTCGCCAATGTCAACCCCGTGACCGGCAAGCCCGGCTGGTGGGAGGTGCTGATCGGCCAGGGCAAGCCGATCGACACGGACCGCTTCTTCGTGATCTGCTCGAACGTGATCGGTGGCTGCCTCGGTTCGTCCGGCCCCGCGAGCCTGAATCCGGACACCGGACGCCCTTACGGCCTCGACTTTCCGCTTGTTACCATCGGCGACATGGTGCGGGCGCAGGCAGCGCTGATCGACCATCTGGGGATCGACACCCTGTTTGCCGTGGTCGGCGGCTCGATGGGCGGCATGCAGGTCCTGCAATGGGCGGCAAGCTATCCGGAGCGGGTCTTCGCGGCGCTGCCGATGGCGACCGGCGCGCGCCACAGCGCCCAGAACATCGCCTTCCACGAGGTTGGCCGTCAGGCGGTGATGGCCGATCCCGACTGGCGGGGCGGGCGCTATCTCGACCATGGCGTGCGCCCTGCCAAGGGGCTGGCGGTCGCGCGCATGGGCGCGCACATCACTTACCTGTCGGAGGCCGCGCTGCACCGGAAGTTCGGCCGGAACCTCCAGGATCGCGAGGCGCGCACCTTCTCCTTCGACGCCGACTTCCAGGTGGAGAGCTATCTGCGCCACCAGGGATCGAGCTTCGTCGAGCGCTTCGACGCCAACGCCTATCTCTATTTGACACGGGCCATGGACTACTTCGACCTCGCGGCCGATCATGGCGGCGTTCTGGCCCACGCCTTCAAGGGCGTGCGCACACGCTTCTGCGTCCTGTCCTTCACCTCCGACTGGCTGTTCCCGACCTCGGATTCGCGCGCCATCGTCCATGCCCTCAATGCCGCCGGCGCCTCCGTCTCGTTCGTCGAACTGGAGAGCGACAAGGGCCACGACGCCTTCCTGCTCGACGAGCCGGAGCTGTTCGCGACGCTGCGCGGCTTCCTTGCCGCCGCGGCGCGGGCGCGCGGGCTCATCTGAAAGACGCCGATGAGCGATATTCGAATCGACCTGAGCCTCATCGCCGACATGGTCGAGCCGGGTTCGCGCGTGCTCGACGTCGGCTGCGGCGACGGGGCGCTGCTCGACCTCCTCGCCAGCCGCCGCCAGGTCGACGCGCGCGGGATCGAGCTGTCGCGTGAGGGGGTCGCGCGCTGTCTGGCGCGCGGGCTCTCTGTCGTGCAGGGCGACGCCGACGCCGACCTTGCGGACTATCCGGACGACGCCTTCGACTATGTGATCCTGTCGCAGACCATCCAGGCGACCCGCCGGCCGCGCAGCGTGCTGGAGAACATGCTGCGCATCGGCCGGCGCGCCATCGTCTCGTTCCCCAATTTCGGGCACTGGAGCATCCGGGCCCACCTGCTGTTCAAGGGACGCATGCCCGTCACGGAGAATCTTCCCGAGAGCTGGTACGACACGCCCAACATCCATTTCTGCACGATCCGCGACTTCGTCGGCCTGTGCGAGGAGGTCGGCGCGGTGACGGAACGGGCGGTCGCGCTGAACGCCGCCGGCACCGACATCGGGGTGCGGGCGCCGTGGTGGTTCTGGAACCTGTTCGGCCAGCAGGCGGTGTTCCTGCTCCGGCGCGGGACGGCCGGAGCCGAGCGCCTTCAGTAGAGCGGCCGCGAGGGCAGCCTGAACGTCAACGGGCCGAAGCCGAAACGGCCGTCGCGCCATTCCAGCGTCGGCAGCGGCTGCAGGCCGTCGGGGGACGGCGCGCGACGGCCGGAGAGGCCGCCGAGCAGATCCATCGCCCCGCCGAGGGGCAACCCGCCGAGTCGTTCGATATTGGCGGCGGCCGGTTGCAGACGGAAGGCCAGCGCCCGGCCGTCGTCGATCCAGACCTCGCCTGTGGCGCCCAGCCGCTTCTGCCCTTTCACGAGCATCGCCTCGTCGATCCGGGCGCGCCCGCCGGCCTGTCGCCAGGCCTCGATCTGGCCGGGCGTCGGCAGAACCGCCAGCCGCGCGCCTTCGGCGATCACGCCGCGCAGCGTCAGACTGGCGGGGGTGGCGTCGCCGAGGAGTCCATCGAGATCCGACGAGACAAGGCTGTCGATCGCGATGGCGAGATCGATCGCGGCGGTCGGCGGCGCCCCGTTTTCGCCCGGAGACTGACGCGCCTGCACCGACAGGCTCGACGCATTCGCTTCGCGCAGTGCGCCGGCGGGGTCGATGAGCCTCAGGCTCGGACCGGTCATCTCCAGGGCGAAGCGGGCCAGCGCGCCCTGACGGATGCGCCGGCTGATCTGCAGATCGTTCCAGCCCAGTTCGATGCGGCGGCCGTCCGCGAAGCGCGCCACGGCGGGGCCGGCGGCCTGGATGATGATGTGTCCCGGCGTCTGCGGCTGGCCGATGATGGTGGTGTGGCCGAAGCTCGTGACGACCTCGACGCCATCCACGAGCCTGCGCTGGATGATGTCCGCGCAGCGCACCTCGAGGCGGAACGGAAAGCCGCCGATGCTGCGGTCCGCGCAGGCCCAGGCAACGCCGCGCGCCTGCTCCGCGGCGACGAACCGGGCAAGCGCTTCCTCGACCTGCTGGCGGGCGTAGAACCAGAAGCCGGCCCAGCCGGCGAGGACGACGCCGAACAGCAGGAAGGGGCCGTAGAGCCCCCAGCGCGACAAGGGTCTCCTCGTCCCGCTATCCGGGCCGCCAGCCGTTTCGTTGCGTTCCATCATCTGGTTCGCCTTTTGCTAGAGCCAAGTACGATTGTGATAGCGCGACGGGACCGGCGGCGCGAGACCGTGCCGGCGGTGTCGGGTGTGGGAACGACCCGATCGGGCAGCGGGTGTCGGCGGTGATCGGACGCGGCGGGGATCTGTGGGTGTTTGCATATGGCTCGCTGATGTGGCGGCCGGGCTTCGTCTTCGAGGAGCGTGGCCCGGCGCGGCTCATGGGCTATCACCGCTCGCTGTGCGTCTATTCGCATGTGCATCGCGGCACGCCGGACAGGCCCGGACTCGTGATGGGGCTCGATCGCGGTGGTTCGTGCGTGGGCCTCGCCTTCCGCGTTCCGGCGCGGCATGCGCCCGAGACGCTGGCCTATCTGCGCGAGCGCGAGCAGGTCACCATGGTCTATCGCGAGCGCATGGCGCCGGTGCGACTGCGGGACGGCCGCGCCGTTTTGGCTCTGACCTACATCGTCGACCGGCGCCATCCGCAATATGCGGGCCGCCTTGCGCTCGACGAAATCGTGCGCTTCGTGCGCCAGGGCGCAGGCAAATCGGGCCTCAATCGTGACTACGTGCTGCACACCCACGAGGCGCTCGCCGCAATCGGCGTCGTCGATCCCTGCCTCGCCTGCCTCGCCCAGGCGTTGAACGCCCCTTACGGCCTGGCCGGCCCCGAGGCGGAGGATCAGCGCTGAACCGGCCCGACGGGACGGCGCCTCAGTGGGCCGGACGCCCACCCGGATCGAGATCGGCCACGGCGCGTCGACGCTCCTGCGCGGTGGCGGCGATCAGGTGCACATGGATCTGGGCCGCGCCAGCGCCTGCCATCTCGAGCCGCCAGTTCTGCAGCGCTTCGAAGCTCCCGAAAGGCCCGCTGTCGCGGACTGCGAGAATGCTGCGATCCGCACCGACGGCGATCAGCACGGCGTCCTCGAAGGACAAGGCTTCGTCGCTCCACAGCGGATACGCCGTCGCCACATAACGCCGGCCAGAGCGGCCGCGCCAGGCCGTGAAGCGCGGCGCGAGGCCGTCGGCGTGCGAGCGCAGCGGGATTTCGCCGACCGCCGCGCCCTTCACGGGCCGAGCCAGGGGCCGCAGCCGCCGGGCGCCCGACATCTCGTCGAACTCGAAGCTGAACTGCAGGCTTGCGGCGCTGCCGTCGGCGGCACGGCGGGTGAAATGCGTTTCGGTCGTTGCTGCCAGCATGTTCCTGCTCCGTTCTTGGAACGAATAAAGAACACGGGACGGCGAGCCTGTCAATGCGGGCGTCAACGCTGCTGGTGCCGATGCCCCGACCATCGCCCCCGGTTCCCTTGGACGCGCGGCGCAGCTATGGACGAGGTCGGGCGGCTGTTGCGGCCGGCCCTTCCGGAGCGCACATGTCCGCTGTCGATTTCACCCGTTTCGTGAATGATCTCGCCACCCAGTCGGGCGAGGCGATCCTGCCCTTCTTCCGTGGCCATCTTCCGGTCGACAACAAGCTGGGCAAGGGCGGGTTCGATCCGGTGACGGAAGCCGACCGCGCCGCCGAGATGGTGATCCGGCGCATGATCACGCAGACCTTCCCCGCGCATGGCATTGTCGGCGAGGAGTTCGGCGTGCATCTGCCGGAGGCCGAATATGTCTGGGTGATCGACCCGATCGATGGCACACGCGCCTTCATCGCCGGACTTCCGGTCTGGGGAACGCTCATCGGGCTGAAGCGCGGCGGTCGTCCGGTTTTCGGCATGATGCACCAGCCGTTCACGCGCGAGCGCTTCTTCGGCGATGGCGAACGGTCGACCTATCGCGGCCCCAACGGCGAGCGTCGGTTGCTGACGCGGGCCTGCGCCGACCTCGCCGACGCCACGGTCATGACCACCTCGCCGCGCCTCTTCGAGGCTGCCGACAAAAAGGCCTATGACCGGGTCGAGAGCGCGGCCCGCTTGGCGCGTTATGGCTGCGATTGCTATGCCTACTGCATGCTGGCGGCCGGCCATGTCGATCTGGTCATCGAGACGGGCCTTCAGCCGCACGATATCGTGGCGCTGATCCCGATCATCGAGGGCGCGGGTGGCGTTGTCACCACATGGGAGGGCGAGCCGGCGTCGCAGGGCGGGCGGATCGTCGCGGCGGGTGACCGGCGCGTGCATGCCGCCGCGCTCAACCTGCTGCGTTCGTGAGGCGTGAGGGATCGGCAAGCTCGCCGGGGATGAAGGCGTCGAACGCGGCCCAGAAGGCGTCGCGCACCGCATCCGTCTCGTTGAGAATCTCGTGCCGCGCCTGCGGCAGGTTGATGGCCAAACCCGTCTTCAGCCGCGCTGCGAACTGCTCGACCGTGCGGGCGCAGACGATCGGGTCGCGACCGGCGGCGATCACCAGGGTGGGGGTGCGCACGTCGAGCGCGGCGGCGGGATCGCTCATCCGGGCCATGAAGCGGAATGCCTCATGCACCCAGCGAACGGTCGGATCGCCGATGGACAGCTCGGGAAAGGCGGCGGACAGCGTGGCGTTGCGGGCGTAGCGGACGGGATCGGATGTCAGCCGGTTGCCGGCGAAGGGGCGCGTCGCGACAGGCGTCTCGCCGCCCGCGGGAATGAAAGCGGAGCCGAAACCGATGGCATCAAGGCAGAACGCCGCAGCGCGGGCGAGGCGCGGACGCTCCACCATGACAAGCCGCAGCATCGGCGCCAGCGCCACAAGGCGATCCGCCGGGAAGCGGCCGCGCCGGGAGGCTTCGAGGCAGAGCGCCGCGCCCATGGAATGCGCGAGCACGAACCAGGGCCGCGGCAAGGGCGCCATCAGCGTCGCGAACACGGCGTCGAGGTCGCGCCGATAATCGCTGAAGCGGCGCACATGGCCCTTGCGGGGATTGGCGGTCAGCCGGTCGGAGCCGCCCTGGCCGCGCCAGTCGAAGCTGGCGACCGTGAAATAACGCTGACGCAGATCCTCGACCGTTTCATAGTAGCGCTCGATGAACTCGGCACGTCCCCCGATGACCAGCACCGTTCCACGCGCGGGGCGCGGCTGCGAAGGCTGCCAGATCGCGGTGCGCAGGCGAACGCCGTCGCTGGCCGCGATCAGGCCGCCTTCACCCGTCGCCGGCGGGCCATAGCCCTCGATGCCGAAAAGTTTCGCCGTCGCCATGCGATCTCCGCAGCCGCCGAGCGCAGTGATGGCAGGGCAAGGCGGGTCTTGAAAAGCCCGAAAAGCGCCCCCACCTCGTGGGGCGTCGCGGGCCGCCATGCGGACGCGACGGCATAGCGAAGTGCTTCATGCCCGCAACGGGGTGGAGCCACATCATCGACGAGCCGCTTCAAAGGAGGGCATCATGCGTCATTTCGATCTGTCCCCGCTCTATCGTTCCACGGTCGGGTTCGACCGCCTGTTCGCCCTGCTCGATCAGGCCGCGAACCTCGACAACGCGCCGACCTATCCGCCCTACAACATCGAGCGCACCGACGAGAACGCCTACCGGATCTCGATCGCGGTCGCCGGGTTCGGCGAAGCCGATCTTTCCATCGAGACGAGGGAGAATGCGCTGACGGTGCGCGGCGAGAAGAAGGCCGCTGAGGGTGAGCGCAAGGTCGAGATCCTGCACCAGGGCATCGCCGCGCGCGCCTTCGAGCGTCGCTTCCAGCTGGCGGACCATGTGCAGGTCACGGGCGCGTCGCTGGAAAACGGACTGCTGCACATCGATCTCGTGCGTGAGGTCCCGGAGTCGAAGAAGCCGCGCAGCATCCCGATCAGCACCGGCGTCGGCGCCAAGCTGATCGAGGCGGAGCGCAAGGCCGCCTGAACGGCTTGAATGCGGCAGGCCGGCGCTGCGGCCTGTCGGACCCCTTGGCAGGCGCTGATCCGCAACGGGTCAGCGCC
>CAZDUL010000033.1:0-27361 GCA_964508635.1 uncultured Allobosea sp.
GGCCGAGGAACACCAGAAGGCCCGCGAGATAGCGCAGCGTGTCGCGCCCGTCGTCCAGCCGGACGGCGACCGCCTCGAGCACGCTCGCGCCCTGAAGCGCAGGCAGCGCGCGCCTCAGCACCAGCGGAACGACCGGGAGAAGCGGCGACAGCAAGGGCAGGGGACCAAGTCCGGTCGGCGGCTCGCCGGACAGGAGCGTCTGGCCGGCGCGCGCCTCGCCGGACAGCCGACCGATCTCGCGGAGCGCCACGAGGATGCCGACGAGCAGGACGCCGACGATGAGGCCGTTGAGCGCGGGATTGGCCATGAAGGCGCGGCGCATCGGCTCGTTGAGGATGTAGACGGCGAAGCCCACCAGAGCGAGAAAGACCAGCATTCGCACCAGATAGCGAAGCGGCCGCGACAGACCCGGCGGCCGTTCCAGCGGCCGCGGCTCTGCCACCGGGCGGGGCGCAGGCGCCCCGATCTGCGGGGCGGAACGCTCGGCAGTGAGATCCGTCATCAGGGATCGACCCTCCCCTGTTCTGGCATCCGGCGGCGCGTTCCGGATCGGCCTGCACCATCGCCCGGTCCGTCGAAGGGATCAAGCGGCCCCGCGAGCGGGCGGATCGCGTGCGCCTGCGCAACCCGGCCCTTCGCGGTTAACCAGCTTTGGTGACAGCACGTTCACCGTCCCGGCAACTCGCCGCACCGGAGTAACCATCCTGCGATGAGCTGCGACCAAGAGTGATCGCGGGATGTGGGATCGATCGGATCGGACGGCACGTGAAAAGCAGCCGGAATCGAGAGACGGCCTGGCGCGCCGCATGGCGGCGACGCCCCATGCTGGAGCGTTGGCTGACCAGCATGGTGGCGAAGCTCGCTGTTGGGCTTGGCGCACATGGCCACGCTTTGCCGCGCGCCATCGCATGGCGGCTGACAGCCGCCACTGTCGGCGTGGCCACAATGGGCTGGCTGCTGACCGATGCGACCCGTGCCCTCATGACCGCCGCGCCAGCCGGCGCGATGGCCGAAACCCGAACGACGCCGATGCCCGCACAGCCTGTGGTGCGCGATACGGCCACCACGGGCGCGATCCCCGCGCGTGATGTTGCCCTGGTCGCTCCCGATTGGGTCGCCGAGCAGCCGCGCCGCATGGGCTTCGAGCTTCGGTTGAAGGAGGTGATGGGCGAGGCCGTCCGCCATGGCGCACGCCGAGACCGACACAGCGGGGCGCGCGAGGAGATCATCACGGCCGGGCGTTTCGAAGGCGAGGGCCCCTGGTTCGTCATGAGCCTGGCCCGCAGCAGCGAACCGCCGTCGCGGCTTGCGGTGACACTGGCTCGCCGCTCCTCCGAACGGGGCATCGTCCTCGCGCGCAGCGGCAATTCCGGCCCTCTTGCCACGAAGTTCGGCCCGATCGAGGCTGCCGACATCACGCTGAGCGGAGCGTCCTCGCTGACGGAAAGCGGCCGCGAGGGGCGAGCCTGCATCGGCTTCCGCCATGCACCCGATGATGTCGCCCTGACCATCACGGGCTGGTTTTGCGGAACGGGCGCGCGGCCTGCGGATCGCGCCTCGCTCGCCTGCCTGATCGAGCGCATCGGCGTCGCCGCGGCGGGCGACGATGCTGCCTTGCGGCAGCATTTCGCCCGAGCCGAGCTCAACCGCCAGGCGGCCTGCAACCCGACCTGTCTGCAGGCGGCCGGACGGCGGACAACCTGGCTTGATCCGGCCGCAGCCCTGCCGCCGCTGCGGCGCGGTGCAAGCTGACGGCGAGAACCCGGCGCGATCGGGGCTCGTTCCGTTAACCAAAGCGTGCCACAGTGGGGACCGGATCGATCATGCCACCGTTCGGGAGTTCAGCCATGAAACAGCGCGCCGCCATCGCCACCGCCGTCGCCGCCCTTGTCACCGTCTCCATGCTGCCGGTTGCCGCCGAGGCGCAAACCCGTCGCAGGCCTCTCGCCGTGACGGTTGAAGGCCGATCCTTCCTCGATGCCGGCCGCGTTGCGCCGGTCGGAACCTACAACCGCCACCTGATCGCTGCGAACATGTTGATGATCCCGTCCTTCGGCCACAACAGCGGGCTATATGGTCGGGAGACGCTGCCGCCCCTGATCGGCGCCGGGGAGAACCCGTTCGCCAACAGCTTCTACGGCCCCTCGCTGCGTTGAACGCTGCGGCAGCGGCGCGGTCTCGCTACTTGAACAGCACCAGGCTCAACGCGATCAGCGCCATGCCACAGACCATTCCATAGGGGGTCTCGTGGCCCTGCGCATAGCGCTTGGCCGCGGGCAGGAGTTCGTCGAGGGCGAGGAACACCATGACGCCGGCAATCATGCCGAATACGGCGCCAAACACGGGCGGCGACAGGAAAGGCGCCAGCGCCAGATAACCGAGCAGCGCGCCGGCGGGTTCCGCCAGGGCAGAGCCGAAAGCGGCTATCACCGCCTTCGCCTTCGATCCGGTGGCGTAGTAGACCGGAATGGCGATGGACACGCCCTCGGGAATGTTGTGCACCGCGATCGCCACCGCCAGCGGCGCGCCCAGCGCCGGGCTCTCGAGGGTTGCGAAGAAGGTCGCCAGTCCCTCGGGAAAGTTGTGCGCGGTGATGGCGAGCGCGGCAAGCAGCCCGACCCGCCCGATCTTTACCGGATCCAGACCGGCGGCGACCGGTGGCGCGAGCGCACTTGCGGCGGACAGGCTGCGCGGCGGCGTCTCCAGCCCCGCATGCGGGTTCGGGATCAGCCGGTCGAGCAGGACCAGCAGGGCGATGCCGCAGAAGAAGGCCAATGTCGCCCACCGGTAACCGGGGCTCGGGCCGTAGGCCTCGGTGAAGGAGGCGACCGACTTTCCGAAGATTTCCACCAGCGAGATGTAGACCAGCGCGCCGCCGGCAAAGGCCAGTCCGAAAGCCAGCATGCGCGGATTCGCGCGGTTGGCGTTCACGACGATCAGTGCGCCGCCGACGGTGGCGAGCGCGGCGAGCAGCGTGACGCCGAAGGCGACGAGAACGGGGCCGGACAACAACGTGGACATGCGATCCCTCGCGCTTCCGCCGGGCGGGTGCGGCATACGACCCACGCACACGTTCTTATATGCAGTTGCGAACGATTTGCATCAAGGATCGGCAACTGCCCCGAACCGTCGGGGGCGCTGAAAGACGTTTTGTCGCAGGCGGCGGGATCAGGCAGCCGACACGCGCTCGACCGCAGCGCAGAGCTGCAGAGCTCATGTCCGGCGCCGGGCCGACGGATCGGGCCCCGACGCGCTGCGCCCATGCGGTCCGCTCCGCGTCGGGGGATCAACTCCGGGTTCAAGGCTCGATGCAAGGGGGGTGGCTGTTGCCGCGCCGACGAGACGCCGGCCTAGCGCACCAGGATGTTCCGGAACTGCCAGGGGTCGCTGGTGTCCAGATCCTCCGGGAACAGGGCCAAGCGGTCCTTGAGCGGGTTCCAGTCGGTGTAGAAGCCGTTGACCGGGCCGAGATAGGGCATCTGCACCTCAAGGCAGCGGCGATAGTCCATCTCGTCGGCCTCGACGATGCCGGCGTTCGGGTTCTCGAGCGCCCAGACCATGCCGGCCAGCACCGCCGAGGTCACCTGCAGGCCTGTCGCGTTCTGGTAGGGCGCGAGCATGCGGGTCTCCTCGACCGAAAGCTGCGAGCCGTACCAGTAGGCATTCCGGGCGTGTCCGTAGAGCAGAACGCCGAGCTCGTCGATGCCGTCGACGATCTCCGCCTCGCCGAGGATGTGATGCTCCTTCTGCACCGTGCCGCCATTGCCGAACAGCTCGTGCAGCGACAGCACCGCATCATTGGCCGGATGGTAGGCGTAGTGGCAGGTCGGACGGTAGATCACCCTGCCGCCGTCGCGCACGGTGAAGTAGTCGGCGATGGAGATCGACTCGTTGTGGGTTACCAGGAAGCCGTATTGCGGGCCCGGCGTCGGGCACCAGGTCCGCACGCGCGTGTTGGCGCCGGGCTGCTCCAGATAGATCGCCGCGCCGCAGCCGGTCGCATGCGTCCGGCCGTTCGCCGGCATCCATGCCTCATGCGTGCCCCACCCCAGCTCGGCCGGCTGCATACCCTCCGACAGGAAGCCCTCGACCGACCAGGTGTTGACGAACACGCCCATCGGTTTCGGGTGCCTGGCACGCTGGGTGTCGCGCTCGGCGATGTGGATGCCCTTGACGCCGACCGTCTGCATGAGCCGCGCCCATTCCTCGCGTGACGTGGGCTCGGCCACGTCGAGCTTCATGTCGGCGGCAAGGTTCATCAGCGCGCGCTTGACGAACCAGGACACC
The DNA here is from genome assembly GCA_964508635.1 of uncultured Allobosea sp. Taxonomy (GTDB): domain Bacteria; phylum Pseudomonadota; class Alphaproteobacteria; order Rhizobiales; family Beijerinckiaceae; genus Allobosea. Next base: position 4,288 of record CAZDUL010000033.1, read on the forward strand.
ATGCCCGGGTTGGCGCCGCAGCAGGAGATGGCCGTTGTACCGCCGGGGTTGCGGCGCTTGGCGGCCAGAACCGTCTCGCGCAGGGCATAGTTCGTGCGCGCCGCGTTGCCGCCGGCGTTGTTGAAATAGAAGCCCGGCCACGGCTCCACCACCGTGTCGATATACAGCACGCCAAGCTCGCGGCAGAATTCCATGATGTCGAGCGAGGAGGTGTCCACCGACAGGTTGACGCAGAAACCCTGCCCCCCGCCTTGCGTCAGGAACGGCTTCAGCAGCGCCTTGTAGTTCTCGCGCGTGACCGCCTGGTGCACGAAGGTGATGCCGCGCTCGTCGAGCAGCGCGCGGTCGCTGTCGTCGGGATCGATGACGAAGAAGCGGCTCTTGTCGTAGGCGAAGTGACGCTCGATGAGCGGCAGCGTGCCTTTGCCGATCGAGCCGAAGCCGATCATCACGATCGGGCCGGTGATGGTGGCATGGACGGGCCATTCAGCCATGGTCTGTCTCCTTGCCGCTTCGAGCGCGGAACTGTGGGTGGATGAACAGGGACGGCCCCGCCGCTTGGCGAGTCCGGAACAGAAAGCGCCGTTGTCAAACGGCAACAGCCCGCCGACGTCAACCGGAACCGGCGATGGCGGCGAACTTGACGCTCAGCGGTGATCCCGCCGCGCGGCCGCCGCGCGTGTGGAGCGACGCAGCCGCTTGGCGTCGCGCCAGCCGGCGCTGATCAGCCATGCGGCTGCAAGCCAGGCGATCACGCGCATCGTCTCACGCCGCCATCTGCAAAGCGGCCGCGGCGGGGCGCGTCGTGATGCGCTGCCCCGTGGCCATGACCATCCCGGCCGCGCCGGCCAGCGCGCCCGGCACGATCTCGAAGGCGAGGAAGCGCGCGCGATCCACCGGCCCGGGCAGGTCAAGCCCGCGCGGCGCGGGCTCGAAGCCGAAGCGCTCGTAATAGGGCCGGTCGCCGACCAGCAGGATGAAGCGATGGCCGTTGCGTGCCGCGCGCCATTGCGCCTCGCGCATCAGTCGCGCGCCGATGCCGAGGCTGCGATGCGCTTCGTCAACCGCGAGCGGACCCAAGAGCAGGCCTTCGCCGGCGCTGCCGGCCGACACGTTCCACAGCCGCACCGTGCCCACCAGGTCGCCCTCGTGCTCGGCTACCAGCGCAAGCCCACGCGCCGGCCGGCGATCCTCGCGCAACCGCTCGCTGGTCTTCTCGAAACGCGACAGACCGAAGCTGGCGTCGAGCAGGGCCTCGCGCGCCACCACATCGCCCGCCCCTTCGTCCCGAATCAGCATCATGTCCACCTCCCTGCCCGGCGCCGTCGCCGAAACGACAGGCCAGCCCCGCGCGAACCGGCGCGCGGACAAAACGAACACCCAAGACGAGAAACGTGACGGGGCCGGCTGGCCCCGCCTCATCGAACGTGGATCAGCAGGCGCTGACCCTCAGATCACGTACTGCTTCAGCGGCGGAAAGCCGTTGAAGGCGACGGCCGAGTAGGTCGTCGTGTAGGCGCCGGTGCCTTCGATCAGGACCTTGTCGCCGATCTCCAGGGAGAAGGGCAGCATGTAGGGCGTCTTCTCGTAGAGCACGTCGGCGGAATCGCAGGTCGGGCCGGCGAGCACGCAAGGCCCCATCTCGCCGCCATCGCGCGGCGTGCGGATCGGGTAGCGGATCGCCTCGTCCATCGTCTCGGCGAGGCCGCCGAACTTGCCGATGTCGAGATAGACCCAGCGCTGCGGATCATCCTTCGACTTCTGCGAGATCAGCACGACCTCCGCCTCGATGATGCCGGCATTGCCGACCATCCCGCGGCCCGGCTCGATGATCGTCTCCGGCAGCTGGTTGCCGAAGTGCTTCGAGAGCGCGCGGAAGATCGCGTCGCCATAGCGTGGCACGCCCGGAACGTTCTTGAGATACTTCGTCGGGAACCCGCCGCCGAGGTTGACCATCGACAGGCTGATGCCGCGCTCGGCGCAGGCGCGGAAGATGGCCGCTGCCGAGGCCAGCGCCGAATCCCACGCGTTGACGTTGCCCTGCTGCGAGCCGACATGAAACGACACGCCATAGGCCTCGAGTCCCGCGCGATGCGCATGCTCCAGAACCTCGGTCGCCATCTCGGGAACGCAGCCGAACTTGCGCGACAGCGGCCATTCCGCGCCGGCGCCGTCGCACAGGATGCGGCAGAACACCTTGACGTCCTTGGCGCGCACGGCCGCCGTGGCGCGGACGATCTTGTCGACCTCCGCCTGGCAATCGACCGCAAACAGCCTCACGCCAAGCTCGAGCGCGCGCACGATGTCGCGCTCCTTCTTGATCGTGTTGCCAAAGGAGATGCGGTCGGCCGTGGCGCCCGCCGCCAGCGCAAGCTCGATCTCAACCACCGAGGCGGTATCGAAGCAGGAGCCGAGCTTGGCGAGCAGGCGCAGGATCTCCGGCGCCGGATTGGCTTTCACCGCGTAGAAGACGCGCGTGTCCGGCAGCGCCCGGGCAAAGGCAAAGTAGTTGTCGCGCACCACGTCCAGGTCGACGACGACGCAGGGGCCGTCCTCGCGACGCTCGCGCAGGAACTCACGAATCCGTTCCGTCATGGCACTCTCCGGCCGGCGCTCCCCGCGCCGCGCTTGATGGTGAGCCGACCGACCATCGGACGGGCTGCGGGCATTGTGGAGACGCCAGCAGACCGGCGCGAAGCCAGTCAGGTAATTGCCATTGTTTGGAAGGAACCCTTCCGCACGCCGGGCAAGATGGACAAGCCTTCTCGGTTTCCCGACCGATCCTTTGGAGGGACCGGTAAAGACCAAAAAAGCCCGCTCCGTCGTTGCTTTAAGCTGCGTCCCCCGTGGAGAGCGGGGTTCGCCGGTTTCGCCTCCGGCTGCCGGTTTGTGTCGGGGTTCAGCCTGTTGCCGGATCACCGGCGACCAGACCGGGAGCTGCGCCTCGAAGGGATATCCATCCCCCTCGACCTCACTCCGGACCCCAGGCGGCTGTGCGGCCTCTTGTCCGCATGCCCACCAACCGGCACGCGGCCACAGGCACGTGCGAAATTGGGCATCCGCGATATAGGGCAAACCGGCCCCGCTCACAAGTGTTTTTGCGACCGCGCCGCGATCATCGTGAACATCCTGCCGCCGCGGCGCCCGGCCCTGTCGGCGCATCGGAAACCTTGCTGCTGCACCGCCCTAGACCGGCCCCATGCGCACGCTTAAGTGAGCGTCGCCGCCTACGCCCCAACCCTCGCCCGTCGACAGCCGCGATGTTCCAGCCCAGCCGCCGCCGCCTCCTGAAAGCGACCGCTCTCAGCCTTGCCGCCAGCGTCGCGCCCGGCACGCTGTTCGCCCAGACGCAAGCCCCCGCGCAGGCCGCGCCGCCGCCGGTTGCGCCGCCGGTGCCGCGGTTCGCTTTCGACGACGTGGTGCGCCGGGCTCGCGACATCGCAGCGCTGCCCTACGAATCTGGCCCGAACGCCTTGGCAGAGCAGCTGTCGCGGCTCGATTTCGACCAGTGGCGTGACATCCGGTTCCGGGCGGAGCGCGCCTTCCTCGCGCAAGGGGGGTCGCCGTTCCGGATGCAGCTGTTCCATCTCGGCTTCCTGTTCACCAGGCCCGTCACCATCAACATCGTGCGCGACGGGCTGGCGACGCCGATCCCCTATGCCGCGAACCTGTTCGACTACGGCCGCACGCGCTTCGACAAGCCGCTGCCGGTCAATGCCGGCTTTGCGGGCTTTCGCCTGCACTATCCGCTGAATGACCCCCGTGTTCATGACGAGCTGATCTCGTTCATCGGCGCGAGCTATTTCCGCTTCCTCGGCCGCGACCAGAAATACGGGCTGTCGGCGCGCGGCCTCGCCATCGGCGCGGGCGTCAAGGACAGCGAGGAATTTCCGTACTTCCGCGAGTTCTGGATCGATACGCCAGCCGCCAACGCAGACCGCGCCACGATCTACGCGCTGCTCGATTCGCCTTCGGTGGCGGGGGCGTTCCAGTTCATCGTCTTCCCCGGCCGCACCAGCGTGCTGTCGGTCACGGCGCATCTGTTCCCGCGGCGCGAGATCGTCAGGCTCGGCCTCGCCCCGCTCACCTCGATGTTCTTCACCGGCGAGAACGACCGCCGCTTCTTCGACGATTTCCGCACCGAGCTGCATGATTCGGATGGGCTGTTGATCCATTCCGGCACCGGCGAATGGATCTGGCGTCCCTTGCGCAATCCCGTGGAGCCGGCGATCTCGGCCTTCGTCGAGCGCAACCCGCGCGGCTTCGGCCTGATGCAGCGCGATCGCGTGTTCGAGCACTATCAGGACCTCGACCTGCATTACGAGCAGCGCCCTTCCTACTGGGTGCAGCCCGAGGGCGAATGGGGCGAGGGCCATGTCGAGCTGATCGAACTGCCGACCAGCGACGAGACCAACGACAACATCGTCGCGCTGTGGGCGCCGCGCACGCCGCTGGCCCCTGGCCGCGAGCACATCATCCGCTACCGCATCTCCGCGATCGGCGATGCCGATCAGTTGCACCCAGGCGGGCGCGCCGTGAACACCTATCAGACGAGGCCGAAGGCGTTGGGCTCCGGCGAGCCGGTGACGGCCGGTGCCCGCCGTTTCATCATCGACTTCGCCGGCGGCGAATTGGCCTTCCACATGCTGGACCCGGAGAAGGTCGAGATCGTGCCGTCGGTCTCGGCCGGGCGCATCAATCGGGCCTTCCTTGTGCCGAACCCCAGGATCGACGGTTTCCGCGCCTTCATCGACGTGGTGATGGAGCCGGGCCAGTCCGGCGATCTGCGCGCCTTCCTGCGCGCGGGGCCCCGCGCGCTGACCGAGACCTGGACCTATCCCTGGCGCGGCGCCTGAGGGCCCCTCACGCCGCCTGACGCATCAGCACCTCGACCTGCGCCAAGGCCGGCAACCCCGCCTCGTTGCCGAGGTGCTGGATCTTGTGGGCGGACGCGGCGCGCGCGAAGCGGAAATGGCTGTCCCAGCCGGCATCCGGCCGCACCAGGTAGGAATACATGTAGGCGCCATGGAACACGTCGCCCGCGCCGTTCGTGTCGATCACCTTCTCGGCCGGAACCGCAAGCGCCGCGTGATGGCGCCGCTCGCCCGCCTCGTCGAACCAGACGAGACCCCGTTCGCCGAGCGTGACGCCGCCGATGCGGCAGCCTTTGGCCGCGAGGTGATCGAGCATCCCGGCGGGATCGAGCCGCATCTGCTCGCACATCCGCTCCGACACGACCGCGACGTCGATGAAACCAAGCAGTTCGGCCGTGTTCGCCCGCACGCCGCCACCGTCGAGCGAGGTCAGGATGCCGGCCTCGCGGCATGCCTTCGCATAGTGCAGCGCCGCATCGGGCTGGTGGCCGTCGAGATGCAGGCCCCGGCAGCCGGCGAGGTTGAGCTGCGGGAAGGGGTGCAGGTAGGCATCGTCCCGGCAGCGCAGGATGGCTCGCTTGCCGTCGTTCGGCATGACGAAGGAGAGCGAGCTTTCGCGCACCTTCCGCCCATGCACGGGGATATCGTAGCGCGACGCCATGTCGAGGAACATGCGGCCGAGCCAGTCATCCGCCAGCGAACAGAGCAGGTCGGGCTTCACACCGAGCTTGGCGCAGCAGAACGCCGCCGTGACCGCGTTGCCGCCGAATGAGACAGCGTAATCCCTGGCCACTGCCTTGTCGTCCCCGGTCGGGATGTGGTCCGCCAGCAAGACAATGTCGATGTAAGCTTGGCCGATGAACAGCGCTTCCATGACGCGCTCAAGCCCCCATGCGCTGCGTCTTGAGGCGGCGCTCCTTGCGCGCCGCGATCACCTCGATCTCGACCTTGAACTCCGGTCGGGTGAACCCGGACACGATCATCAGCGTCGAGGCCGGCGGCGGGTCGGCGACATGGCGGTCGCGGGAGGCCATGTAGCCGGCCATGTGGGCGCGGTCCGTGACGAAGGCATTGATGCGGACGATGTCGGCGAGGCTCATGCCCGCATCGTCGAGGATGGCGGCGATGTTGGCAAAGCACAGATCGGCCTGCGCCTCGGCGCTGTCCGGCACGCTGTCATCGGCAGCAACGCCCAACTGTCCGGAGACCAGGAGCAGCCGGCTGCCGGACGGAATCTCGACGGCATGGGAGTAACGGGCGAAAGGCGGGCGCAGGGACCTGGGCGTGCGGGCCCGATTGGTGGTCGACGACGGTGAGGCAGACATGAGGAGGGCTGTGTCCGGACAGGAAGATGGCAGGGCAGGCTGGCAGGAGGATTGGTGCTGTCAAGCCGCCGACAAGCGCCTAAAATGAAAAGGCGGGTGAGCGACACTGGTCCCTCGCCCCAAGATGTGAACGGAGAACCTGGCGATGACCGTGCCGAACCTCACACGCCGCAAGGCGATCGCCCTCGGTGCTGCCGGCATGGCGGCTGCGAGCGTGCCCGCCGCCGCGCAGAGCATGACCAAGGTGCGCTTCGGCACCAACTGGCTCGCCCAGGCCGAGCACGGCGGCTACTATCAGGCCGTCGCCGACGGGACTTACGCCCGCGCCGGGCTCGACGTCGAGATCGTGATGGGGGGGCCGCAGACCAATGGCCGCCTGATGATGCTGACGGGCAGGCTGGACTTCTACATGGGCGGCAACATGATCCAGCCCTTCCTCGCCGTGCGCGAGGGCGTGCCGAGCATCGTCGTCGCCGCAAACTTCCAGAAGGAGCCGCAGTGCATCCTCGCCCATCCGGGGCAGGGCTACGAGCGCTTCACCGATCTGAAGGCCTGCAACAACCTGATGCTGTCGAAGGAAGGGCAGGCCTCCTTCTTCCAGTGGATGAAGGCCGAGTTCGGCTTCCGCGACGAGCAGGTGCGTCCCTACACCTTCAATGCCGCACCCTTCCTCGCCGACAGGAAGTCCGCGATGCAGGGCTACGTCACCTCCGAGCCCTTCGCCATCGAGAAGGAGGCGGGTTTCAAGCCCAAGGTCTTCCTGCTCGCCGATGAAGGCTTCGACACCTATTCGACCCAGATCGAGACCCGCACCGAGATCGTGGCGAGCCGCCCCGATCTCGTGCAGCGCTTCGTCGATGCGACCGCCATCGGCTGGTACAACTACCTTTACGGCGACAACGCCGCCGCCAATGCGGCGATCAAGCGCGCCAACCCGGACATGACCGACGACAAGATCGCCGCCGGCATCCGTCTGATGAAGGAATACGGCATCGTCGATTCCGGCGACGCACTGCGTCTCGGGATCAACGCCATGACGGATGAACGGATGAAAAGCTTCTTCGACAAGATGGTGAAGGCGGGCTTGATCTCCGCCGATCTGGACTACCGCAAGAGCTACACCCTGCAGTTCGTCAACAAGGGCGTCGGCCTGAACCTCCGCCGTGGGTGAGGCCGACAACCGCATCGCCGATGAGCGCGTCGTGGGCTGGCGCTGACGGCCCGTTTCTTGCTATGCCGTTTGCCGAACGGATGGGGCGGAGCAGCGCTGATCGGCGCGGGTCCGCCCCACCGCGTGTCTGGCCGGTCGGTCCGCATTGCACAGCTCCGCATGTGCGGCCGGTCCATGAGATGGTTTGAACATGTCCCTCGGTTTTGCGCCGCCGCCGGCCTCCGACATCTACCGCATCATCAACGCCGGCATCCCGGCCTGCCTCGTCGAGGCCGCTGGCCTCGCCGTCGATGTCGAAGGGCTGGCCCGGCTTGATCTTGTCGTCGAGGGCGGACGCATCGCGTCTCTCCTGCCTGCCGGCACGCCTGGCGCGGGCGATGAGCTTCCCGCGCTCGACCTCGGGGGCGGCATCGTGCTGCCGCGCTTCGTAGAGGCTCACACGCATCTCGACAAGGGCCATATCTGGCCACGCCGCTCCAACCCCGACGGCACCTTCATGGGCGCGTTGACCAGCGTCATGGCCGACCGCGAGGCAAACTGGTCGGCGTCGGATGTGCGCATGCGCATGGACTTCGCGCTGCGCTGCGCCTTCGCGCATGGCACCCGTGCCATCCGCACGCATCTTGATTCGATCGGCCCGCAGATCGCGATCTCCTGGCCGGTCTTCGCACAGATGCGCGCCGCATGGGCTGGCCGGATCGAACTGCAGGCCTCGCCGCTGTTCGGCATCGACAATGCCGTCGACGAAACCCATGTCGATGCCGTCGTCGCCGCGGTGAAGGCGCACGGCTCCGGCCTGATCGGCGCGGTCACCTACATGACGCCGAATCTGAAGCCGGGCCTCGCCCGCCTGTTCCGGGCTGCGATGGAGCACGGTTTCGATCTCGATTTTCATGTCGACGAGACAAACGATCCGGCCGCGCTCTCGCTCGAGGTCATGGCCGACATGGCGCTGGAGCTCGGGTTTTCGGGCCGCATCCTGTGCGGGCATTGCTGCTCGCTGGCGCTTCAGGGGCCGGAAGCCGAGGCGCGCATCATCGACAAGGTGGCGCGGGCCGGCATCGCGGTGGTGTCCCTGCCGATGTGCAACATGTATCTTCAGGACCGGCTGCGCGGCCGCACGCCGCGCTGGCGCGGCGTCACGCTTTTGCACGAGCTCAAGGACGCGGGCGTGCCCGTCATGGTGTCCTCCGACAACACGCGCGACCCGTTCTATGCCTATGGCGATCTCGACATGATCGAAGTCCACCGCGAAGCGACGCGGATCCTGCACCTGGACCACGCCGGAACCGACTGGTGGCGCGCGATCACCACCACACCGGCAGCGGTGATGCGCCTTGCCGAGCGAGGCACGATCCGCGCCGGCGGCCCTGCCGACCTCGTGCTGACGCGCGGCCGCAGCCTGACCGAATTCTTCTCGCGCCCGCAGGCCGATCGCACGGTGCTGGTCGCCGGTCGGGCGATCGACACCACGCTGCCCGACTATGCCGAACTGGACGAGACGCTGGGACTCACCGCCCGCGCCGCCCGGCTCGACGCACCGCTCCCTTCCCACGCCTGACCCCCGACGAGACGCTGAGACCATGACCGCGGCCTATGACATCGCGACCCTGAAGACCCGCCTCGGACCGATCCGCACCGAGGACAATCCGGCGCTGGTGAAGCAGAAGAGCCGCGACTTCTACTGGTATTCGCCGACACTGAAGCGTCAGCTCGACCATGTCGTCGGCGACATCGTGGTGTATCCGACCAGCGAGGCGGAGGTGCTGCATGTCCTATCGACCGCCTTCGAGATGGACATTCCCGTGACGCCGCGGGGCACCGGCACCGGCAATTACGGACAGGCCATGCCGCTGTCCGGCGGGATCGTGCTGGACCTGTCTGCCTTCAACAAGGTGCTCTCGATCGCTCCGGGCCGCTTCGTGTCGGAGCCCGGCGCCATCATCGCGCGCATCGACGAGGAGACCCGCGCGCACTCGGGTCAGGAGCAGCGGCTGCATCCGTCCACGGCGCAGACCGCGACCGTCGGGGGCTTCATCGCCGGTGGTTCGGGGGGAATAGGCTCGATCAAGTGGGGTGGCTTGCGCGACTACGGCAACATCATCCGCATGAAGGTCGCAACCATGGAAAGGACGCCCCGGGTCCTCGAGTTCACCGGTGACGACCTCCACAAGGTCAGTCATGCCTATGGCACGAACGGCGTCATCACCGAGATCGAGATGCCGCTCGGGCCGGCCTACAACTGGGTCGACGTCATCATCGGCTTCGACGATTTCCGCACCGCGGCATCCTACGGGCTGGCGCTCGGCCAGCAGGACGGGCTGGCGCTGAAGGAGCTTGCCGTTATCGCGGCCCCCGCGCCGCACGACTACTTCCTGCGCCATCGCAAGTTCCTGCCCCGCGACCGGCACGTCGCGTGCGTGATGGTGGCGGATTTCGCGATCGAAGCGATGCTGGCCTTCACGCGCCGCTTCAAGGGCGCCGAGTTGCTGATGCGCTCCGACAGGCTCGCCGAGGAGGAGGCGAAGGGCTTGCCCCCGGTTTACGAGCTGACTTGGAACCACACCACGCTGCGGGCGCTGCGCGTCGAGCCGAAGATCACCTATCTGCAGGTGCTTTACCCTTACCCCGACACCGTCGATCTGGCGACGCGAATATTCGAGCGCTTCGGCCAGGAATGTGCCGCTCACCTCGAATTCGTGCGCTTCGACGGCAAGGTGACGGCCTTCGGCCTGCCGCTGGTGCCATTCACCACCGAGGAACGGCTGGAAGAGATCATGGCGATCCACGAGGAGATGGGCGCGCCGATCTTCAACCCGCACCGCTACACGCTGGAGGAAGGCGGCATGAAGCAGACCGACGAGGTCCAGCTCGCCTTCAAGAAGGAAGCCGATCCCAAGGGTCTGCTCAACCCCGGCAAGATGATCGCCTGGGAAGACCCCACCTACGATTTTCGATCTGGCAAGACATGGCTGTTCAGGTCGCTGGCCGATGCCGGGGTCAGCGCCTGATGCGCGTGCTCGTTCTGCACGCACATCCCAATCCCGACAGCTTCAATGCCGCGCTTTACCGGCGCGTCGTCGAGGGCCTGTCTGCGCGCGGCCATGAGGTTGACGCCTGCGATCTCTACGCCGAGGACTTCCAGCCCGTGCTGACCAGGGCCGAGCGGCTTGGCTATCACGCCGTTCCCGACAATCGCGGGCCGGTGCAGGATCATGTTGCGCGCCTGGAGCGGGCCGAGGCGCTGGCGCTGGTCTATCCGGTCTGGAACTACGGTTTTCCGGCCATCCTGAAGGGCTATCTCGACCGCGTGTTCCTGCCGGGCGTGTCGTTCAGGCTGATCGACGGCCGCGTGCGCCCCAACCTGCAGCACATCCGCCGGCTGCTGTTCGTCACCACCTATGGCGGGGCGCGCTGGCGCGCGCTGCTGATGGGCGACCCGCCGCGCAAGATCGCGCTCAGGATGCTGCGCACGCTGGTCCATCCAGCCGCGCGCACGACCTACCTTGCCCATTACGACATGAATCACTCGACCGAGTCCTCGCGCGCGGCTTTCATGGCGAAGGTGGACCGCGCGGTTGGGGCTTTCTGAACTCCCTGGTTGTCCGACAGCTCCCGATGCGTGTCCTCATCGTCTACTGCCACCCTTGCCCCGACAGCTTCAACGCCGCCGTGCGGGACACGGCGATGGCGACACTGAAGGCCGGGGGACACGAGTTGCGCCTGATCGACCTCTATGCCGAGGGCTTCGATCCCGTGCTTTCCGAACAGCAGCGGCGCGACTATCACACGCCGGGCCTGAACGAGCGCGGGGTCGAGGCGCATCTCGAGGCGCTGCGCTGGTGCGAGGCGCTGATCTTCATCTATCCGACCTGGTGGTATGGCCCGCCTGCCATGCTGAAGGGCTGGCTCGAACGGGTCTGGATCCCGCACGCGACCTTCTCCATGCCCGAGGGCAACAAGTCGATCGGCCGGGTGCTCACCAACATCCGCATCATCGGCGCCATCTCCACGCTCGGCAGCCCGAACTGGTGGTGGTGGATGATGGGCATGCCCGGTCGGCGCATTCTGCTGACGGGCCTGTCGGTGCTCTGTGCGCCGCGGTGCAGCACCTTCTGGCTCGGCCTTCACCGCATGGACTCCGTCACCGCAGCCGAGCGGGAGCGTTTCCTCGCGAGGGTTCGCAGACGCCTGGCGCGGCTGTAGCGGCGGCGCCGGACCTCTTGCAGCGCATTCTTCTGCATGACGCCTGTCATGACGACGTCATGCTTTGCCATCTATGCAAGGGCGTCCACAGGCTCGGCGGGGGGTGCTGATGACGGGGAAGCCTGAAAAGAGCATCGGTCGATTGCTTGCGCTCGCAAGCCGGCTTTATCGGGCGCGCATCGGCGAGCGGCTCCAGGTCCTCGGCCTGTTCCCCGGGCAGGAGCAGGTTCTCGAGATCCTCGCGAAAGGTGGCCCGATGCCGATGGGCGAACTCGCCGATCGTCTCAGCGTGCGCCCCCCGACGGTCTCCAAGACGATTGCACGACTGTCTGTCCAAGGATTGGTGCGCCGCTCGGCTGCCGGGGGCGACGGCAGGCTGGTGCAGGTGCAACTGACCGAGGAGGGCGAAACCCGCGCGGCTCTCCTCGCCGGTCTGATCGAATCGGTCGAGCGCGAGATGCTCGAGGAGCTCGACGGCAAGGACCGCAAGCGCCTGCGCAAGGGGCTGCGCAAGGTTGCCCGGACGCTGGCTTCGCTCGGTGGCCGCCAGGCCGAGGCTGGCGAAGACGAGCCCGACGAGGATGAGGACGAGGCTCGCGAGGTTCCGGCTGCCTGACCGTTCGGTTCATCGCACCGCGAGACTTAGCGCCGCACCTGCCGCAGCGCAGATCAGCACCGTCTCGATCGCGCCACGTTTCAGTCCGAGCAGCAGCACGCCGGCCAGCAGCGCGACCACCGCCGCAGCGGGGGAGAAGCTCGACAGAACGGGCGCCGGGATCTGGAAGATCCCGAACTTCAGCGCGACGACCTCGGCGAACAGCACCTTCAGGCCGAAACTGAGCAGCAGCGCCGCGATGACGCCGACAATGGCGGCGGTGATCGTCGCCAGCGCGCCAGCGAGAGGCCGGTTGCCGCGCAGCCGGTCGAAGATGGGCGCGCCGGCGAAGATCCAGACGAAGGACGGCGCGAATGTCACCCACACCGCCATCGCCGCGGCGGCCATGGCCATTGTCGTTGGGCCGAAGGGCTGCGGCGCGCGCCAGCCGGCGAGGAAGGCCGCGAACTGGTTGACCAGGATCGTTGGACCCGGCGTCGTCTCGGCCAGGCCCAGACCGTCGATCATCTCGGCCGTGCTGAGCCAGCCCTTGTCGCTCACCGCGACGTCGGCGAGATAGGCCAGCATGGCATATGCGCCGCCGAAGCTGACCATGGCGAGCTTCGAGAAGAACAGGCCGATATCGACAAGGATATGCGCAGGCCCCAGCGCCAGCGCCGCCAGCGCGATCGGCGCCCACCAGATGATGGTCCAGACCATCGCCGCCATGACAGCCCCGCGGATCATGCCGCCGCGCGTTTCGACACGGGGTGGACCCGCCTTCTCGGTGAGACCGATCCACGCCGGTGCGACCATGGCCAGGGCAACGCCGGCGCCGGCCGCCGCCAGCACGATGACGATGAAGCCGGTATCGGCGAACACGAGGCCTGCGAAGGTCAGCGCCGCAACCGCCATCAGCAGCGGCGTCTTCAGCGCTCTGCCGCCGATCCTGATCAGCGCCTGCGCCACGATGGCGATCACCGCCGCCTTCACGCCGAAGAAAACGCCCTGCACCAGCGCCAGCTTGCTGCCGAGGACGTAGAGCAGGGACAGCGCCAGCATCACCAGCGCGCCGGGGATGACGAACAGAAGCCCCGCGATCACCCCGCCGCGCACGCCGTGGAGGATGTAGCCGAGATAGGTGGCGAGCTGCTGCGCCTCCGGACCGGGAAGCAACGTGCAATAACTCAACGCCTCCAGGAAGCGGCGCTCGCCAACCCAGCCGCGTTCTTCGACCACGGCCCTGTGCAGCATGCCGATCTGTGCGGCGGCGCCGCCGAACGACAGACAACCGATGCGCAGCCACAGGCGTGTGGCCTCCGCCAGGGTCGGAGAAGGGCGGGCATCGTCGGGAACAGACGGCGGTGCATCGGCAGGATGGGCCATGCGCTGAGAAAACCCTCCTGTGATGCCGGCAAGGGCTGGGATAACCGCGTTGCAGCGGCGGACAAGGCCGGATCTGGAAACGGCCGGAGATCCGACCCGCCGCAGCCGTGCGCGACCGCAGCGACAGTGGCGCGACCGAGCAAGCCTGCTCGCATGCCGCCATGTCAATCTGCCGACGTCATGCGTTCATGACTCGTGGGGCCGCTTTCGTCTCGTGCCGCCGCCCGCGCGTCGCGCGTCCGTGATGCCTGACCCCCGCGCCGCGCTCATGCGCGCATGTCTGCGGCGCACGTCAGGGCGCAAGCTCTCGCCTGACCATGGCACTTGACGCCGCTAAGCTGTACCCGGCCTGATGGCAGCCAAGCGGCTGCCTGCATCGCCTGAACCGCCGCCGAGTTCGCCTGTCTTGACCGCCATCCCCGCCTCGTCCGCGACGCTGAAAGGCATCGGCCTCTACAGTCTGGCGCTGATCTGCTTCACCGTGCTCGACACCAGCGCCAAGTGGCTCGGCCAGCACCATGACCCGCTGATGGTGGTGTGGGCGCGTTATGCCTTCAGCGTCATTCTGGTGGTGGCGCTGATCAACCCCTGGACGCGGCCGGGCGCGCTGCGCACGCGACGCCCCCTGCTGCAGGGGGTGCGCTCGCTGCTGCTGCTCATGTCGACGATCTTCAATTTCCTCGCGCTCCAGCATCTGCAGCTGGCGGAGACGACCACGATCGTCTTCGCCACGCCGTTCGCGATCGCGCTGATCGCGGGGCCGATGCTCGGCGAATGGGTCGGCTGGAGGCGCATGGTCGCGATCGCGATCGGCTTTCTCGGCGTGCTGGTGGTGATGCGCCCGGGGCTGGGAGGGCTGCACCCGGCAGCCTTTCTCGTCCTGCTGAGCGTCATCTGCTACGCTTTCTACAACGTGCTGACACGCATGCTCGCCGGCATCGATCCGAGCGAGACCACCATGGTATATTCCGGCCTTGCCGGGCTCGTTGTGATGACTCCGGTCCTGCCGATGGTGTGGACCCCGCCCGAAACGGGTCTCGTCTGGGGTTTGCTGGTGCTGACGGGCCTCTGCGGCGCGGTCGGCCATTGGCTGGTGATTCGCGCGCACAATTACGCTCCGGCCAGCACACTGGCACCCTTTATCTACACGCAGCTCGTCTGGATGGCACTGGCCGGGCTCCTGGTGTTCGATCAGTGGCCCGATCGATGGACCCTCGTCGGTGGCGCGATCGTCGTCGGCTCGGGGCTCTATCTGCTCCATCGCGAGAAAATCACCGCTAAAGCGGCGAAATCGGCCCACGCTGCATCGCAGCAATCGTGAAACGGCCGTGAAATTCGACAAAAACTGAAAATGTGGAAAATGCGGGCTTGCATTTTGTGCGGCGCGATATAGATTGTGCATTGCGAGATGGCGCTGGGCGTCGTCTTGTTGCCCTCCTTGGGCGTTTCCTCCCTAGACTTGGGCCGCACCGTCAAACGTGCGGCCTTTTTTTTGGTCTGATGGTGATGCGTCAGGATCGTGGGTCGATCTGCAGAAGATCGTTCGGAAGGCCGGTCACTCCGCAGCGTGACGGTAACGAAGCGTGCCCTTGCTCCAGGCAGCCATGAAGCGCGCGAGAGCCCTGCCCAGTCCATCGCGGACCGCCTCGAAACCGGCGCTGATCTCGATGCGGCGCTCGTCCATGTAGAGCGCGCGGTTGATCTCGATCTGCACGGCGTGGCGTCCGGCCTGGGGCTGGCCGTAGTGCTCGGTGATGTAGCCGCCGGCATAGGGGCGGTTGCGCGCGACGCGGAAGCCTTGCTCGATCAGGCAGCTCTCGATGAGGTGCGTCACCTCCGCCGCGGCGCTGGTGCCGAAGCGGTCGCCCAGGATGATGTCGGGGCGCGGCAGCGGTTCGCGCTCCAGCCCGATTGCCGGCATGGAATGGGCATCGAACAGCACCACTTCCGGTTCGAGGGCCTGCGCCTCCGCGATCAGGGCGCGAAGCGCTTCGTGGTAGGGCCGGTGCAGCCGCTCGATGCGCGCGATCGCTTCCGCCACCGGTATCGGCCGTGAATAGATCTCCTGTCCTTCGCCGACGATGCGCGGGATCGTGCCCAATCCGCCCACGACGCGCAGAGAGCGGGTGTTGCTGAACGGCGGCAACCGCCCGCTGAACATGCGCGGATCAAGCTCGTAGGGTTCGCGGTTCACGTCCAGATAGGCCCGCGGGAAATGCGCCACCAGCATCGGCAGACCAAGCTGCGCGGCCGGCTCCATCAGCGCGTCGACGAAAGCATCCTCCGATCGGCGCAGCGCAGTGGGTGCGAGGCGCGATTGCTGCACGAAGCTGCGCGGATAGAGCCGTCCGGCATGGGGCACGCTCACCACGATGCCCGGAGCGGCCGCGCGCGCCCGGATCGGCTCAGGCCGCACGATGCTGAGCGCCGGCGTCACGTCGTCAACCAGCCGCGCAGCGAGATCCAAGGACCGGGCCAGCGGGGCGCCGGACGGATGTTCTGGCTGGGCCGCGAAGGATTCTGACAAACCTGTCATCTCCATGCCATCAAACACCGTCGCCATGCTCGCAAGCAAGGCCGTGCCTTGCATTCACCGCATCTTTACGAGCCGGGCGGCACATCGATGATGAGGGGGCATGGCGATTCGCGGGGCGTGCGGCCTATGCTACCAGCCCCGCAAAGACGAGACGAAGCATCCGAGATGACCAAGATCCTGCTGGCCGAAGACGACAACGACATGCGCCGCTTTCTGGTGAAGGCGCTGCAGAACGCAGGCTATGACGTGGCGTCGTTCGACAACGGCCTGTCGGCCTACAATCGGCTGCGCGAGGAGCCGTTCGAGCTTCTCCTCACCGATATCGTGATGCCCGAGATGGACGGGATCGAGCTGGCCCGCCGCGCCACCGAGCTCGACCCCGACATGAAGGTGATGTTCATCACTGGCTTCGCGGCCGTGGCGCTGAATCCCGATTCGCAGGCGCCGAAGGACGCCAAGGTTCTATCCAAGCCCTTCCACCTGCGCGATCTCGTCAACGAGGTCGACAAGCTGCTGAAGGACGCCGCCTGAGCGCTGACCCAAGGCAGCGCTGCCACCCGCCGCCGCGCGAGGCTCCACAAGATGGTTGCGCGCATGCGTGCGATTGGCTACACGCTTGCAACCCCATGCAGCCGGCCTGCCGGCCAAACAGTGTCGGGCGCGTAGCTCAGCGGGAGAGCACTACGTTGACATCGTAGGGGTCACAGGTTCGATCCCTGTCGCGCCCACCATGTTCAGATTTTCGCCCAGTTCGGGCCGAGCGTTTACGGGCGACCGGCGTTAACCGGGTTGTTGTGTCCAGGATCCAGCGATTTCCGGGCCCGTTCGTCTTGAAAACCCCGCCGCCACAGCAACGACCAGGGCTCGCCTGAGGATCGTCAAGGCGCACGTCTTGGATTGGAGCGCTTGAGTATGGGCAAGATCATTCCGGTGATCATGTGTGGCGGGGCCGGATCGCGGCTCTGGCCGGCCTCGCGCGAGAGCCACCCCAAGCAGCTCCTGAGCTTCGGTGCCGGGCGAACGCTGCTGCAGGACACGGCCGCGCGCGTCACGGGCCCGGCGTATGATCGGCCGATCGTGGTCACCGGCCAGGATCATCGCTTTCTGGTGGCCGAACAGCTGCGCGCGCTCGACATCGAGGCCGAGATCGTGCTGGAGCCGGCGCGGCGCGACAGCGCTGCGGCGATCGCGGCCGCCTGCGTCATCGCGCGACGCCGGGCGGCCGAGGCTTGCGTGCTTGTGCTGGCGGCAGACCATGCCATCCCCGACGCAGACGCCTTCAACGCTCATGTCGCCCGTGCCCTGAGCGCCGCTGGCGAAGGGCACCTGATCACCTTCGGCATCCGTCCGACCCGTCCGGCCACGGGCTATGGCTACATCCGCCCCGGCGAGCCGCTGGCCGGCGGCGCGGTGCGGCGCATCGAGGCCTTCGTCGAGAAGCCCGACGCGGCGACGGCCGCCGACTACATCGCGCGGGGCTACCTCTGGAATTCGGGCAATTTCCTGTTCGGCGCAGCTGCCTTCCTGAGCGAGTTGAAGCGGCTTGCGGCCGACATCCATGATCCGGTTGTCGCGGCGACCGAGCAAAGCCGCCAGGATCTCGATTTCATCCGCCTGGATCCCGAGCTGTTCCTCAAGGCGCGGGCGCAATCGGTCGACTTTGCCGTGATGGAAAAGACCGATCGCGCCGCGGTGGTGCCGTCCGACTTCGCCTGGTCGGACATCGGCGCGTGGTCGGCCGTGTGGGAGCTGGCGGACAAGGATGCCGATGGAAACGCCGGCATCGGCGACGCGGTGTTTCACAAGGCACGCAATTGCCATGTGCACTCGCCCCACCAGCTCACCGCCGTGGTCGGTCTGGAGGATGTCGTCGTGGTGGGCACGCGCGATGCGCTGCTGGTTGCGGCGAAGGGCGCGTCCGAGGAGGTCAAAGCGGTTGTCGCCAAGCTGGCGGCTTCGGGACGCCGAGAGGCGGTCGAGCATCTGCGCATCTATCGCCCCTGGGGAGACTACGAGCAGATCGACCGGGGCGCGCGCTATCAGGTGAAGCGCATCACCGTGAAACCGGGCGGACGGCTGTCGTTGCAGAGCCACAAGCACCGGGCAGAGCACTGGGTCGTGGTGTCGGGCACAGCGCAGGTCACGGTTGGCGAGGAGGTTCGCCTTCTTCACGAGAACGAGTCGGTCTACATCCCGCTGGGCGCCGTCCACCGGCTGGAAAACCCAGGCGAGGTGCCGGTCGAGATGATCGAGGTGCAGTCGGGCACCTATCTCGGCGAGGACGACATCGTCCGGTACGAGGATGCCTACAACCGCGCCTGACGGCGCAGGCCGACCATTACGACGGTGTCTCGAGCGGATGCTGAACCGGAGGTCGCTGCGAACAGGCGAAGCCGCGTTCAACAAGATCTGCGAAACATGGTGGGCCCTGCAGGACTCGAACCTGCAACCAGACCGTTATGAGCGGTCGGCTCTAACCATTGAGCTAAGGGCCCGGGACCGGCGGTCCCTCTGGCTGCAATCGCCGCGAACGGGATAGCGATTGCCGCGTCCGGGCGTCAACGTGCTTTTGCCGCGCCTCACGCCAGCACCCGCACCAGCCAGAGCGCGAGGCCGGGAAAGGCGACGACCAGGGCGAGCCGGACAAGATCGGCGAGCAGGAAGGGCAGCACGCCGCGATAGATCGCCGACAGGGGCGTTCCGCGGGTCAGGCCCGCGATGACGAAGACATTGAGCCCGATGGGCGGCGCGGTCAGCCCGATGCCGACCACGATCAGCACCAGCACGCCGAACCAGATGGCGGCATCGTCCGGGAACATGCCGAGATCGAGGCCCTGCACGATGGGAAAGAACACCGGCAGCGTGAGAAGGATCATGGCGAGTTCGTCCATCACCGCGCCGAGAATGACGTAGAAGGTGAGGATCGCCACGATCACCAGGGTCGGCGACAGGCCGGAGGCACCGATCGTCTCGGCCGCCACCATCGGCAACCGCGACAGGGAGAGGAACGCTCCGAACACCTCCGCGCCGAGCAGGATCATGAAGATCATGCCGGATGTCTCGGCCGTCTGTTTCAGCGCCGCGACCGTATCGGCGAGCGACAGGGTGCGTCCGACGACGCCCAGCAGCAGCATCGCGATCGCGCCGACGGCCGCCGCCTCCGTCGGGGTGAAGACGCCGCCATAGATCCCGCCCACCACCACGGCAGCGATGATCAGCACCGGTGTCACCGCGACATCGGCCACGATCAGCAACAGACCGAGCCCCACGCCGAGCGCGCCCCAGCCCGGCGCGAGTGCCCCACGCAGAACCTGGATGGCGCTGGCGGCGATCACCGATGCGCCGGCAAGCCTGACCCATGCCGGCGGCGGCCGACGCTCCGGCATCGGCAGGGAGGTGGCCACGGGCGCAAGCGCGGGACGCCGCCACGTCACCAGCGCGATGACGGCAATGTAGAACGCAGCCGCCAGCAGGCCCGGGATCAGCGCCGCCTGGAACAGCTTGGCGATGTTCTGTTCGGTGGTGATGGCGTAGATCACGAGGATAACGGATGGCGGGATCAGGATGCCGAGCGTGCCGCCCATCGCGATCGTTCCGGCCGCGAAGCCGTGATCGTAGCGCGCGCGGGTCAGCTCCGGGAGTGCGGCGCGGCCGAACGTCGCCGTGGTGGCGACCGATGAACCGCAGATCGCGCCGAATGCGGCGCAGGCGCCGATCACTGCCATCGCCAGGCCACCGCGCAGCCGCCCGAACACGGCCTCCGCCGCGCGAAAGAGTGCAGCCGCAAGTCCGGCGCGCTCCGCCAGGGCGCCCATCAGGATAAACAGCGGAATGACCGAAAGCGTGTAGTTGGCGAACTGGTGATAGGTGTTCGTCTTCATGTAGTTGAAAAGCGCCGTCCAGCTCGACAGCTCCGCATAGCCGACGGCGCCGACCGCGAGCATCGCCAGCCCGATCGGCATCCGAAGGGCGATGAGCGCGAGCAGGACGGCGAAACCGGCAAGCGCGAGCGTCAGGCCTCCATGTGCGGCAAGTCCCATGATGCGTCAGATCCTGTTGCCGCCCGGCATCACGGTTCCTGTGTCGGGCCGAGCCATGCTGTCAGCAGCGCGGTCGCGGCGACGAGCGCGCAGAGCAGGGCGCACAGCCCGATGACCGGCCAGATCGCAAGCTGCAGCTGCATCGTGGTTTCGCGGCTGACAAGAGCATCGCGCGCGCCAACCGCGAGCCCGACCGCAAGAGCTGCCATGACGATGCCGTAGAGCGCCGCCCATAGCCGATCCATCGCGCGGTTGAGCCAGCGAGGCAGGCGCTGCGTCAGGCTGTCGACCATGATGTGCGCGCCTCGCGCCTGCGTGTAGGGCAGGAAGGCGAAGACAGCGAGCGCAGTCGCCATGCGCACGAACTCGAAATCGCCCTCGATCGGCATGCCGGCAAGCCAGCGTCCCGTCACGCTCGCCACCACGAGCGCAGCGACCCCGATCGCGAGGCAGCCCCCGGCCAGGGCGACCCAACCCGTCACCCGCAGAAGGGCCTGTCGAGCGGGCGACGGTGTCACGCGGCGCTTTCGTGCTTGGCGATCAGGGCGCGTGCCGCCGCGATCAGCGCTTCGCCATCGATGTTTCGAGCCTTCATCTGCTCGATCCAGGCGACATGGACAGGTCTTGTGGCCTCGACCCAGCGCGCCTTTTCGGCCTCCGATATGACATCGATCTGGTTGCCCCGGGTGCGCACCATCGCCGCGACATTGGTCGATTGCTCATCCCACATCTGCCCCGCACGCGTGGCGAAGGCCTGGCCGGAATTGGCGTCGATCACCGCCCGAAGCTCGGCGGGCAGGCCCTCGTAACGGCCGCGGTTCATCACGAGGAAGAACGAGGCGGTGTAGAGCGTCGGCGATCCGGGGATCTCGGTGTGAAAGCGCAGCAGTTCCTGCGCGCGCACGGTCGGAACGACCTCCCAGGGGATCACCGCGCCGTCGACCACGCGCTGCGCGAGGCTTTCCGGCAGCTGGGGGATCGGCATGCCGACCGAGGTTGCGCCCAGCGCCTTCAATGCTTCGCCGGCGAGCCGCGTGGGATTGCGCAGCTTCAGGCCTCTCAGATCCTCCATCGTGCGAACGGCGCGGTTGGCGTGGATCACCCCCTGGTCATGCGCCCAGAAGCAGAGGAGCTTGACCTCGCGCGTTTCCTCCTGAAGCCGCGTCTCGGCGAATTCCTGACCGGCCCGGGCGTTCACGATCGCCCGTCGCGAGGCCACGAAGGGCAATTCGAAGGTCTCCGTGCGCGGAAACCGCCCCGGCGTGTTGCCGGGCAAGGTCCAGACGATGTCCGCCACGCCGTCGCGCGCCTGGTCGAAGAGTTGGGGCGGCGTGCCGCCGAGCTGCATCGCCGGAAAGATGTCGATCTTCAACCGACCCTGGCTGTCGGCCTCGATCTTGCGGGCCCATGGCGCCAGAAGGCGCTGATGCGCATTGGCGACGGGCGGCAGGAAATGGTGCAGGCGAAGGGTGATCGCCTGCGCCCGCGACGGCGAGACGACGAACGGCATCGCCATCCACGCTGTCCCGCATGCGAGAACCCTGCGCCGTGTCGCTGTCGGTCTGTCGACGCCAAACCTGGCGGAAACGGGTGACATCTTGCTCGCCGTCGTCATCTGCGCTGGTCCTCCCGTGGATGAGGCGGAGCCTTCTTCCGAGCATTCCCCGCACCTGCACGCTACCGAACGGACCGGGACCGACGCAAGGGCGGGAGCGTGTCAGCATGACGCGACGAGGCAGCGCTATGACCTGCCAGGGGTTTGTCGCGCGGCGTCGGCGGCCGCCTTGGCCGGTTGGGCGCATCGTTGCGCCGCGGGAGCAACGGTCGATCGGCGCTTCTGGGCGTGGTGGTGCAGCCGGACAGCGGTTGCCTTGTGCTTGGCGTCACAGGCCGACCTGTTCGACGACCTCGAGAGGTGCGACAACCCGGTCCGCCGGCACTTGAGCATCGGCGATGTCGGCACGGTTCGGGTCGAGCCAACGGTAGGACCCGTTGACGCGTGGGGTGCATAGCCGAGTTGCAGCCACACCTAAACTCTTGAAGGTGAGCGCATTTTCATTTTGCAGGGAGGCCTGGTGGAGCTGAGGGGATTCGAACCCCTGACCTCTGCAGTGCGATTGCAGCGCTCTCCCATCTGAGCTACAGCCCCAGGGTGTGCGGCTTGTAGGCTGGCACGCGCCCCCATGTCAATCGCCGTTCACGAGCGTCCCCGGGCGCCGTCGGCGCTCAAGGAAGCGGAAACCGATTCGATGCAGGCCGTTCTCGATGTCGTCGATCTGGCGCTTGGTCTTTATACCTGGATCATCATCGCATCGGCCATCGTCAGCTGGCTGGCCGCGTTCAACGTCATCAACACCCGAAACGACGTGGTGCGGATGATCTGGGATTTCCTCTACCGCGTCACCGAGCCGGCGCTGCGGCCCATCCGCCAGCTCTTGCCCAATCTTGGCGGCATCGACGTGTCGCCGATCATCCTGCTGCTGCTCATCTTCTTCGTGCAGAGCGTGATCGCGCGCTATCTGCGACCTGTCGTCTTCTGAAGGGGCCGGCCGGCCGCCATGACGCAAGGCCTGCCCTGGCGCACGGATGGCGACGGCATCGTCCTGTCCGTGAAGGTCACGCCACGCGGCCGTTTGGCCTGCGTCGGCGGTCTTGCACCGCTCGCGGATGGGGCACACGCGCTCAAGGTGGTGGTCAGGGAAGCCCCCAGCGACGGTGTCGCCAACGAAGCCGTGCTTCTGGCGCTGGCGAAGGCGCTGCACGTCAGGCCTCAGCAGATCAGCCTGGTGTCGGGCCATGCGGCGCGATTGAAGCGCGTGCGTGTCGGGCCGCCGCTGCCGGGGGTCGCCGAGCGCCTTGCCGAACTCAGCGCGGCAGAAGCGCCGTCAGCCCGGCGGCAACGAACGGGAACGGCAGGCTGACTGCGACGCGCAGCCAGAGC
>CAZDUL010000034.1:0-30503 GCA_964508635.1 uncultured Allobosea sp.
TCTCTCGGCCGTAGGTTTGGGCGGCGTCGACGTGGAAATAGGTTTCATGCCCCTGGAGCCCGTCCGCGATCTCGGTGATGGGTTGGACCGCACCAGTCACGTTGTTGGCGTGCATGACAGAGACAAGAAGGGTGTCAGGTGTGACCGCTGCGAGCACGTCGGCGGCGGCGACGTGGCCCTGCCGGTCCGGGCGGACCAAGACCACATGGAAACCCTCGGCCTGGAGGCGCTGCAGCGGCTCCAGCACGGCTTTGTGTTCGATGGCCGTGCTTACGACGCGGAGGCGCCCCGTCGCTCGACCGAAGCTCGCGAGCCCCAGGATGGCCAGGTTGTCGCTTTCGGTCGCGCCGCTCGTGAATACGACCTCGTCGGGATCGCAGGCCATGGTGGCCGCGAGTCGTTCCCGGGCGGTTCGCAGCGCCTGCTGCGCCGCGGCGCCGTAGGAGTGCGTGCGACTGCCGGCGTTGCCGAACTCCTCTGTGAACATGTGCATGACGAGCGCGGCCACCCGCGGGTCAACGGCGGTCGTAGCGGCCCAATCCAGGTATACGGGACGTGACGGACGCAATTTGTGGACTCCCCAACCAAACTACGTTTCAAGAGTTGACGTAGTGCGCCTCCTCAACATAATGGGCCCAAGCGTCGCCGTCTCGCAAGATAAGGGCCGCCATGGATCGAGCTTTCGAGTACGTGTTCCCCGCAATTCGCGGCATACAGGCAGGGCGGGAGTTCTACGTCTCGATGTGCCCGCTGCGGCTCCTCCCTAAGATTTTCCTGTTCAATGAGGCGGAGCTGGTGCCGGAACTCCGTGCTCAGCGGCAGCTGAACCGCGCCCGACTTCCGGAAATTGCCAAGTACATTGCCGGCAACCGGGACAGCTACGTCTTCTCCGCGATAACCGCATCCGTCGACGCCGAGGTGCGGTTCGTTTCATCTCCAAACGGAGAGGATCTCGGCGTGCTTCACGTGCCGATGAGCGCCCGCTTCATCATCAACGACGGGCAGCACCGGCGCGCTGCGATTGAGATGGCGCTGCAGGATTGTCCGGAGCTTGCCGACGAAAGCATCGCCGTCGTGTTCTTCCTCGACCGAGGTTTGGCGCGCTGCCAACAGATGTTCGTGGACCTAAATCGCTACGCAATACGCCCATCTCGGTCGTTGAACGTTCTCTACGACCATCGCGACGACCGCGCCCGTTTGGCGAAGCTGGTGGTTGAACAGCTTCCAAGGTTGAAGCCACTGGTCGAGATCGAAAAGTCGAGCCTGTCCGCCGGGTCGAAGGCGCTGTTCACGTTGAGCGCGCTCTGCACCGCGACGGCGGCTCTTCTCGTCAACCAGGACTCCGACGAGGATCGGGATGGCATGGTTGTCGCGTTCTGGCAGGCTGTGTTCGATCAGCTGCCTGAGTGGAAGGCCGTCCACGACGGCCGGATGACGGCGGGCGCTTTCCGCTCGCAGTACCTGCACGCACACGGCGTCGTGCTCCACGCTTTGGGCAAGGTGGGAAGCGCGTTGCTGCACCACCACCCGCAGGACTGGCGGGACAAGCTGAAGGGCCTCCGGAAGATCGACTGGCGGCGTTCCGCCCCCGGGTGGGAGGGGCGAGCGACCGTCGGCGGCAACGTCTCGAAGTCGAGCCAGAACGTCGTCTTGACGGCGAACCTGATCAAGCAGCGCCTCGGGCTCTCGCTCTCCCCGGAAGAGCAACGGGTCGAGGATGCTTTGCAGCGAGGCGAACGTGCAGCCTGAGATCCTAGCGAACCCGAAGAAGTCGGCCTTCGCCCCGCGGGGCTTCAAGCAGACCATCGCGCGTGTGCTCCAAGAGATCACCGAGCTGTACCTCGCGGACTCCATTCCCTGGGTGGTTGGCTACAGCGGGGGCAAAGATTCGACCGCAACGCTTCAGCTGGTCTGGCTCGCCTTGTCCCGGCTGCAACCAGAGCAGCGGAGCAAGCCGGTCTATGTGATCAGCACGGACACGCTTGTGGAGAACCCGGTCGTCGCCGCATGGGTCGCTCGGTCGCTCGACCATATGGCGGATCGGGCGCGGGCGGCTGGGCTGCCGATCACGACTCATCGGCTCACGCCGGCGGTGACTGACTCCTTCTGGGTGAATCTGATCGGCCGTGGCTACCCGGCCCCCCGGCCAAAATTCAGGTGGTGCACCGAACGGCTCAAGATCAGCCCCTCGAACCGGTTCATCTCCGAGGTGGTCCGAGCCAACGGCGAGGCCATTGTTGTGCTCGGGATGCGGAAGGCGGAGAGCCAAGCTCGCGCGCGAGTCATGGATCGCCTCGAAGGCCAGCGGGTCCGTGAGCAGCTTTCGCCCAACGCGAGCCTACAGAACTCGTACGTCTACACCCCGATCGAGGACTGGTCGAACGACGACGTCTGGATGTTCCTCATGCAGGTGAAGAATCCTTGGGGCTTCGCCAACAAGGATCTCCTCACAATGTATCAGGGCGCGTCGGCGGACGGCGAGTGCCCGCTCGTGATCGATTCGTCCACGCCGAGCTGCGGCGACAGCCGCTTTGGTTGCTGGGTCTGCACGCTCGTCGAGAAGGACAAGTCCATGCAGGCCATGATCCAGAACGACGTCGAAAAGGAGTGGATGCTCCCGCTGCTGGAACTCCGGAACGAGCTCGACGGCGACGATCGGGATCTCCGGGATTTCCGGCGGATGAGCGGCGCTGTGCAGCTTTACAAGGACCGCATCATCCCGGGACCCTACACGCAGGCGGCCCGCGAGCGCTGGCTGCGAAAAGTCCTTGAAGCGCAAGCCCACATCCGTCGTGAAGGACCGCAGGAAGTGCGGGAGATTGAGCTGATCTCCCTTCTCGAGTTGGCTGAGATCAGGCGGCTTTGGGTCATAGAGAAGCACGAGATCGAAGACAGTCTGCCGGGCATCTACGAAGACGTGCTCGGCGTCCGTTACCCGGGACCCACGCTCGACGACAACCTCGTGCTCGGGGCCGACGAGATGGAGGTTCTCAAGGAAATCTGTGGGGACGAGCTGCATTACCAGCTGACGCGCGAGCTGCTCGACGTAGAGCGGCAGCACCGCACGATGGCGCGTCGTGCCGGGCTCTTTAAAGCGCTCGAGCAGGCGCTCCGGCGCGGGTTCTACGACAGTGCGGAGGATGCAGAGCGTCGGGCGCTCGACCGCCGCGACGCGCTAGAGGAAGCCCGCGGTATCGGGGGTGATGAAGACCTCGGTCTGCTGCGTGTCATCGAAGAGAGCTCCGCCGGCGAGGTGCGCTCGTGATTCTCGACGAGCTCGTGCTCCACAACTTCGGCGTCTACGGCGGCCGGCAGGCCGTCACCCTGACACCGGACGCGAGCAAGCCGATCACGCTGTTCGGAGCGTTGAACGGTGGGGGGAAGACGACGCTGCTGGACGCGCTGCAGCTCTGCCTCTACGGGCCCGCCGCGCGCTGCTCAAACCGCAACGGGCACGCCTACGACGACTTCCTGCGCCGCTGCGTTCACCGCGGCGCCGACGTCCCCGAGGCTGCGCTCGAGGTGACGTTCCGCCACACGACGCAGGGCGAAAGTCAGCGGTTCCAGCTTCACCGCTCGTGGCGCGCTAGCGGTCAGGGTGTGCGGGAACGTTTTCACGTGCTCCGAAACGGAGAGCTCGATAAGCTTGCGACGGAGCACTGGGCCGAGCAGGTCGAAGACTTCATTCCGGCCCGCATCGCTCACCTCTTCCTGTTCGACGGCGAGAAGGTCGAGCGCTACGCCGAACTCGAAGAGGCTCCGGCGCTGATCGCCACCGCTGTGCAAAACCTGCTCGGCCTCGACATGGTCGAGCGACTGGTCAGTGACCTTGGGGTGCTTGAGCGTCGCAAGCGCGGCGAGGTGAAGTCGGCACCTGCGAGGTCGCCGGCCGAGGATGTGCGGGGCAAGATCGCTGCACTCGAGGGAACGCGCTCCAACCTAGTCCGCGAACGGGCGGCGGCCCTCAACGCGCTTGACCGCCGCCGCGCCGAGCTGGCCGCGATCGAGGATCGCTATCGGCGAGAGGGAGGCGCGTTGTTCGAGCGCCGCGCCGAACTCGAGGGTTCTGCGCTGGCGGGAGAGCAACAGGCGAAAGACGCGCAGCGCGAACTCCGCGAGCTCGCGGCTGGCACCGCGCCTCTTCTGCTGGTGCGCGAACTGCTCGGCGCGGCGGCGGAGCGCGACCGACGAGAGGAACTCGCACGGCGCTCGCGCGAGGGCCTGGCCGAGATCGAGGCGGAACACGCTGCGTTGTTGGCCGAGCCCGTTCTCGCGTCGCTGCCGGCAGATGCCCAGGAACGCCTGCGCGAAAACCTCTCGGCGAGGTTGGCGGCACGGCGCGCTGCGGCGGATCTGCCTATCCACCTGTCGTTATCCGCGGAATGCCGGTTCCAACTTGGTGGGCTCCTCGGCGGGGACCTCGACGACGTGAAGCGTCGTGTGACCGAGACGCTGCGCGTGGAGCGTGACGCGGCGGCCACGCGCGACCATGCGAGAAGCGCCCTCGCTGCGGCACCTTCGTACGACGCGATCGCCGGCCTGATCGCCGCGCGGGAAGCGGCGCAGGCAGAGCTGAAGCGCCTCGAGATCGAGCAGGACGACCGCGACCGCGAAATCGAGCGCCTGGAGCGGGAGATCTCACAGCTTCGGGAGAGGGAGGCGCGGCTAGCCGAGGCCGAGGCGGTCGAGCGCTTCGAGAGGGAGGACGTCCGTCGGATTCTCCTGCATTCCGCCAGGGTGAGGCAAACACTCGGGCGTTTCCGTGAGGCCGTGGTCGAGCGCCACGTTAGCCGCATCGAGCGGCTCGTGACGGATAGCTTCCAGCAGCTCGTCCGCAAGCAGTCGCTCGTTTCAAACCTGCGCATAGACCCGCGCACGTTCGTGATGGAGCTCCGGGGCGCCGACGGTCGGGTGCTGCCGCCCGATCGCCTATCGGCTGGAGAACGGCAGCTTTTGGCCGTCGCGATCCTGTGGGGCCTGGGGCGTTCGTCCGGGCGACCACTTCCGACAGTCATAGACACTCCGCTCGGGCGGCTCGACTCGGTCCACCGCACCCATCTCGTCGAGCGTTACTTCCCCCGCGCCAGCCATCAGGTTCTTCTTCTCTCGACCGATGAGGAGATCACCGGAAGCTACTTCGAGGCGCTCAAGCCGTCGATCGCACGGACTTACCACCTGCGCTTCGACGAGGCGCAGGGGCGTACGCTCGTCGAGCCCGGCTATCTGACCGAAGGGGGAAAAGATGGCCGCCATTGAGCATATCCGTCTCTCGAAGCAGGCGCGCGAGCAGTTGATCCGTCTGAAGCGCCACACTGGCGTGGAGCACTGGAACGTGCTTTGCCGGTGGGCCTTCTGCCGCTCCCTGGCAGAGCCAAGCGTTCCACCGCCCGCGAAGATTCCGGCCGACAGCAACGTCGAGATGTCGTGGCGCGTGTTTGGCGGACGCCAGCACGAACTCTACATGGCGCTGCTGAAGGAGCGCTGCCTCCGGGACGATTTGGGAGTCGACGACGAGACCCTTGCGATGCAATTCCGTCTGCACCTGCATCGCGGCATCGCCTACCTCGCAAGCGACCGGTCGATCCGCGATGGCATAGGCGCGCTGCTCCTGCCGATCGCCGCGTAGGGCGCGGCGATGTCAACGGCGGTCGCGCGGCATCGCACGGCGCTCAAGCGGGCCGAGCTCTCTCGACCGCTGCGGACCGCCGTCGCGGACGGCGTCCTCCGACCGTCGGACGCTGTGATGGACTACGGCTGCGGGCACGGCGGCGATGTGCGGCGTCTGATTTCGCTAGGCTATGATTGCTCGGGCTGGGATCCGGTCCACGCGCCTGAGGGGCGCAGGTGCGAGGCCGACCTGGTCAACCTCGGCTACGTGGTCAACGTTATTGAGCGGCCCACGGAGCGGGTCGAGGCGCTGAGGTCGGCTTGGGCGCTGGCCCGGCGCGTGCTGGTCGTCTCGGCCCGATTGGTGGCCGAGACACCGGCCGCCAGCGCAACCTCGCCGTTCGCCGACGGCTTACTCACGCGGCTCGGCACGTTCCAAAAGTTCTACGAGCAGCAGGAGCTGCGAACGTGGATCGAGCAGGCACTCGGTGTCGCGACGGTCGCCGGCGGGCCGGGCGTGATCTACGTGTTCCGGGAGGCGAGCGAACGCGCGGCGTTCCTGGCGTCTCGCGTTCGGCGGGCCTCGCCACAGCGCCCGCGAGTCGGCGAGCGGCTTAGAAGTGAACACCGGCCGCTGCTCGACGCCCTCGCCGCATTCATGATTGTGCGAGGGCGTCTGCCCGATCGTGACGAGCTGGCCCAGTACGACGAGATCGAGGCCAAGCTGGGCAGCGTGAGCAGGGCATACCGAATACTCCAGCTGGCCGGCGCCGGGCCGGATGTGGCACGCGTGCGCGCTGCGCGGAGCGAAGACGTGCTCCTCTACCTGGCCTTAGCGAAGTTCGAGGGGAGACCTAAGCTGAACGAGCTTCCGCTGGAGCTCCAGCTGGACGTGAAAGCGTTTTTCGGAACCTACGGAAAGGCGTGCGAACGGGCCGACGAGCTGTTGTTCGCGTTGGGGAGACCCGGCCAGCTCGAAGCAGCTATCGCCGCCGCCGGTGTCGGTAAGCGCATGCCAAACGCTCTCTATGTGCACCTGACAGCGGTCGCGGAGTTGCCGCTTGCGCTGAGACTCTACGAGGGGTGCGCGCGAACATACGCGGGGACGCCGCCCGACGCCAACATCGTGAAGCTGGGGCGAACCGAGCCGAAGATCTCATACCTCAGCTATCCCACCTTCGACAAAGATCCGCACCCTTCGCTCGCGTCATCCGTCGCCGTGCATCTTCAGACCTTCCGCGTGCGTGAGAGGTCGTACGCACAACACAAGAACCCACCCATTCTCCATCGGAAGGAGGAGTTCGTGGGAGAAACGTACCCTCAACGGTCGAAGTTCGCGAACCTCACACGTGCTGAGGAGGCGAAGGGGCTGTACGACGACCCCTCCGCGATCGGCACGCGAGACGGGTGGGAGCGTATCCTTAGCGAAACTGGCGTGACGTTACGCGGCCATCGCTTGATCAGACGTCATGAGGGGTCACCTCCGTTCGATAGTAGGCACTGGCCGCGTTAGATCATTACGCCCATTGCTCACGCCGCTAAGCGCTTCGCCTCACCGGTCGCGTCAGAGTTCGTTTCGAAGAGGCGCGCCACCGCAGCTATGCGGGCCTCGCGATCCAAAGCGTAGGTCATGCGTCGGAATTGCACGCCGTCCAGCAGGCCCTGGATGTAGCCGGCGACCGTGTCTGCGGCCATAATGAGAGCGGTGTCGACGGTGTGGATGTAGCGGCTGGTGATGCTGCCCTGGGCGTGGCCGAGGAGCGCGGCCACGGTGGACTCCGTGAAACCAAGGTCGTTCGCGATGCTGGCGAAGCTGTGGCGCAGCACGTGCGGCGTGATGCCGGCGAGCGGCGTCCCCGCAAGGATCTTGTGCCAATGTTTGGGGAAGCCGACGAGCGGCTTGCCTTCGAGGGTGCCGGCGAACACCGGGCCGGCGGGGCTCTCCGGTTTACGACGCGTCAGGAGGTCGACCATCGGCAAACCGATTGGGCGGACCGAAGAGCCCTCCTTGCTGTCCTGAAGGCGCAGACAGCTACTGTTCGTGTCTGCCTCGCGCCAGTCGAGGTTGATGATCTCGCCGCGGCGGCACCCGGTAAGCGCGATCGCACGCGCCATCTCTGCGGCGGTCGAGAGTTGCTCGTCCTGCGCCGCCTTGCGCAGAAGCTGCCCAAACAGGCGGTACTCGTCTTCCGACAGTCTGCGGCTGCGCTTCTGGTCCGCCGCCTTGCGGATGCCGTGCACCGGGTTGCTCTCAATGATGCCGTTCTCGCGCGCGTAGGTGAGGATGGCGCCGAGGAGACCCACGGTCCTCGTCCCGGTGCCGATTCCGCCCCGAACAATCGCTCGACCGTGCTTGCGGGTCTTCTGGTTGGTCTTGGTCTTGCCCGACGCAACATCGCGCATGAAGCGGGTGACGTCGGCCGAGGTGAGGTCCTTTACGCGTCGGGTGCCGAGCAGCGGGATTATATGTCGTTCGATCCGCCCCTTGTCGGTGTAGATCGTGGAAGCCTTTTTTGGCCGGCGCTTCTTTCCAAGGATCAATCCGGCTCGAGCATCCTCAAAATAGCGCTCGCAGAGCTCTTTGACCGTTACGGCCTTGTGGTCGAGCTGCCTCTCTTCGGCAGGATTGTCGCCTTGGGCGATGCGTCCGAGAAGCGCCCGCGCTTCTTTTCGAGCGGTCTCAGGGGTCCAGACGCCATGCGCGCCAATTGTGAACCGGCGAGTCCGCCCTTTGGCGCGGTATTGGACTAGGTAGCTGCGTTTGCCGGAGGTGAACACCCGAAGCCCAAAGCCAGGCAGCTCATCATCCCATATGAAATAGTCGGCCCTCCCGGCTTCGGCCTGATCGACAGTACGCTTGTTTAGTTTCGCCACGTCACTCACTCCGTTGCCTTGAGCGGTTCCAGCGGCGCTTCCACGGAAGCACCACGGAAGCACCCGGGCGGAAATCGCGACGTGTTCCTGGATACGTGTTTCGGCGGCGAAGGCCAGAAAAGCCTAATCTACGTAGCAGGTTAGCGGACCATAGCGTAGAGAGACAGGTAATGGCGTGAACCGTCTTGACGCGCTCCGAAGGCAAAGGTCACACGTTCGAATCGTGTCGGGTGCGCCAACAATTCCAACCGGATGCGCCAGAACGACCCGTTCGACGAGGCAGATCGGGAGCGCACCAGGCAACCGAGGGGCTGCGCCGCGACAACGCCGGAGATCGGACCATCGCTCAGATCCGGCTTGTCGCCAACTCGGCCCCTTCCTTCAGGCTCCTCAGTTTCGCCCAGGCGATCTCAGGATCCACCACGCCGTAGCCGGCAAAGGTGGAGAATCCGCAATCGGTGCCGGCGATCACGCGCTCAGGGCCAACCGCGCGGATGAAATTGGCAAGCCGCTGCGCGATCAGCTCGGGGTGCTCGACGAAGTTCGTGGTGGAGTCGAGGCATCCCGGGATCAGGACCAGATCGTCCGGCGTCTTCGCCTCATGCCAGACGGTCCATTCATGGGCATGGCGCGGATTCGCGGCCTCGAACAGCAGCGCGCCGACCTTCAGCTTCAGCAGCTCCGGCAGGACAGTCTTGAGCGCGATGTCGCGGGTGTGCGGGCCCTCATAGTTGCCCCAGCAGATGTGCAGCCGCACGCGCTCCTTCGGCACGTTGCGCAGGGCGTTGTTGATCGCCGCGACGTGAACGGCGAGACGCCTCAGAAATCCCGCCTCGTCCAGCTCGCGATACATCATGTGCCGGCCAAGCCCGAGATCGGGCGCATCGATCTGCAGGATCAGCCCGGCTTCGACGATCGCCTCGTATTCCGCCGCCATCGCATCGGAAAGATCGCCGAGATAGGCGTCGAGGTCGGCGTGATGGTCCGAGGGCTGGAACAGCGCGATCACGCCCGGCGAGGCCGAGTTCATGAAGCCTTCCGTGTAGCCGGCAGCCGCCAGCCCTGCCTTCATCGCCGCGATGTCCTTGCGAAGGGGCTCCAGCGTCTTGACCCTGATGGGGCCGACGCAGCGCGGGCGGCGGTAGGTCGGCGTGCCACCGGCCCTTGCGAGCCGCTCCTTGAAGGCGGGGTAATCGTCGAGGTCCTGCGGGGGGCGGCGCGGCGAATCGCCCTCGAAACCGGTCAGCCGATCCTTGATGTAGGTGGCATAGGAGATCTTGGAGGTCTCGCCATCGGAGGGGATGTCGACCCCGTTCGCCTTCTGCAACGCGATGATCGCGACGGTGGCGTCTGTCATCACGGCATCATAGGCCGCTTCGTCGAAGGGCAGGCCCTTCTCCCGGCCGAA
Source organism: uncultured Allobosea sp. (assembly GCA_964508635.1). GTDB lineage: Bacteria > Pseudomonadota > Alphaproteobacteria > Rhizobiales > Beijerinckiaceae > Allobosea. The sequence continues at coordinate 9,890 of CAZDUL010000034.1, forward strand.
CAGCAGGTCGGCGACGATGGCGGATCGCGGCAGGGAGCCGACATGGGTGGTCCGGATGGTCATGGGGCGCTTGCTTTCGCTGCCAGAAGGCCGGGGTCGATTGGTCGGCCCATCAAAACGGTTTCCACGTCGCGCCGGGTGGGTCGTCGGTGTTGCGGACGCGGAAGAGGCTCGCCTCGCCCGTCATCGCGGGCTTCAGCGTCCGAGAAAGGCCGGGCGGCACGGCGACGGTGTCGCCCGGCGCCAGCGCCGTCGCGCCGCCATTCCAGCCGAAATGCCAGTGGCCGCGCATCACCATCAGCACCTCGTGGCGGTCGGTTGCGTAGGCCGTCTCGGGAATCGAGCCGCGGGTGATGAACTCCACCGCGAAGCCGGGCCTGTCGCGGATCAGCGCTCTCTCGCCGATCACCGCGCAGGGGCGCTTCGCCGCCAGCGCCATCATGTCCTGATAGCGGGCGACATAGGCCGGGACGACCTCCTCGATCGGCACCTCGGGGAAGGTTTTCAGCTCCTCATCCGTCAGCTGCGGCATCGGATTGACGCCATCGGGCAGAGCCTCGCCCTTCTTGGTGTCGTAGAGCCTGCCGTTGGCGCCGAGCACGAGCCCGTGCGCCTTGGCGTCCTCGATCACCTGCGGAGCCCAGATCACCCCGCCCCCGGCATCGTCGCCGCCGAGGATCGCCATGATCATCCCGTAGTCCGTGCCGATGTTCTCGAAGCCGCGGAACATGCCGGTCGGGATGTTGAAGATGTCCCCCTCCTCGAGCGTGACCTCGCCAGCGGTACCCCAGCGCCCCCAGAAGAAGCGCCAGCGCCCCTTGAGCACGAAGAAAACCTCCGCCGTGCGGTGAGAGTGCAGGGAGTTGCGGCATTTGGGCGGCTGCCCGGCGGCACCGATGTTGAACCCCGGCGTCTCGCGGATATGGACATGCTGGTCCGGGCTTTCGGAAACGCCCGCGCCGATGATGGTGAAGTTTTCCTTCTGGTTCGAACCAGGCGTATGGGCATCGATGAAGGCTGTCCTGCAGGGCTTCAGATCACCGTATCGGACGATGCGCTTCTCCATCTCGGCTGCCGTCATGGTCAGGGCTGTCATCACGTTTCCTTCCGTGTCTTCTTCTCTGTTGCATTCGTATGCGCCGGTGCAGGAGCCGCAACAAGCTCCGGTCCAGCCTGCGGGCTCGGCTCCCGCGCGCTAGCCCGTCTTGATCAGGATCTGCTTCCAGATCGCGGCTTCATCGAACAGGACCCATTCGCGGCGCATGCTTCCCGCCTCGCCCCCGAACGGGCCGAATTCGGCGTGGCTGATGCCCATGACATGGACCTCTGCCCCGCTCGGAGCCCCGAAGGTGCCCCAGCCCTCGTGCCGACCGGTCAGCGACCAGCGCAGTGCAGCGCGCGGGGGCATCATCGGATCCTCGCGGCCGATGGCGTGGTGGATCGTGAAGAGAGCGTTGGGGAGTGCAGCGCGCAGGCCCATCCAGAAGCTGTCGACCGCCTCGCGCCCGTGGCCGGTGACGCCGCCGGGCAGTTCGCTCTGCACCGCTCGATCGTATTCGGCCGCGATGACCGCGAAATCGGCGGCCATGATGCGCGACAGGATGGCCGCATAGCGCTGCCCGATGGGGTGATCGTTGCCGGTTCCGCGATAGCCGCCATCGATGTCGCGCTCGGGCGTGAACGGCTTCACGCAGGCCTCCGGGCCGCCCTCGCGGGCGATCAGGTCTGCGGCATAGGCCTTGGGGTCCCAGCCCAGCTGCCGAACGATCGCCCCCTGATCGCGGATCAGCCACTCGTCGAAGATGACGTTCGCCTTCGCGGCGCAGTCTGCGATGATGCGGTAGCGCAGCGTCTTGCCCGTCGCCTTTCCATACACGCCGTCGCGGGCATGCGTCGCGGTCGACAGGATGCGATGCGAGGAGAGAAGCCCGCTCTCGTGGTCGCTCCAGATCACGTCTTCGGCCAGAAGCGTCCGATCCGGGAACTCGGCGAGGGTCGCCATGGTGGCGGCGATGACACCGTGGTTGCCGCGCACGATCGAGGCGGGCGAGCGCACCACGATGTCGGGAGCGTAGGTCTGGCGCAGGCTCGCGATGCCGCGATCCTCCCAGATCTCCCTGGTGATCCCGATGATGTAGTCGGGGAAGTCTCTCCAGCGCGGATCGAAACCGGTGAAGGGCATGTGTGGCGCGGTCCCTTGCGAAGATCAGCCTGCCGTCCAGCCGCCGTCGACGACGAGGCTGGTTCCGGTGACGAGGGCGGAGGCGTCGGAGGCGAGGAAGACAGCCGCGCCCATCAGGTCCTCGACCTGCCCGATGCGATCGAGCTTGATCTTCGACATGATCCAGGCCAGCCGTTCCGGATTGGCGAGGGTGGCAGCGGTGAGTTCGGTGCGGATGAAGGTCGGCGCAATCGCGTTGACGCGGATGCCGGCCTTGCCGAACTCGATCGCCATGGCCTTGGTGAGGCCCTCGATCGCGTGCTTCGACGCGCAGTAAAGCGTGCGGTCGACGCCGCCGACATGACCCATCTGCGACGAGATGTGGATGATCGAGCCGGGCTTTCCAGCCTTCACCAGACCGGCCGCCACGGATTGCGCGACGAAATAGGCTGCCCGGACATTGATGCCGAACACGGCGTCATAGTCCTCGACCGTCATCTCGAGCATGGGTTTCGTGCGGGTCGCGCCGGCGTTGTTGACCAGTACGTCATAAGGTTCGCGCGCAGCGAGGGCGGCCTGCGTGGCCGCCACATCCGTGAGGTCCAGTGCCAGCCAGTCAGCCGACTGCCCGCGCGCGCGGATGGCGTCTGCCCCGGCCGCGATCTCGGCCTGCGAGCGTGCGCACAGCGTCACCTGCGCTCCGGCCTCGGCCAGAGCCGCCGCAAGCGCAAGGCCGATGCCGCGGCCGGCGCCGGTCACCAGCGCGCGCTTGCCGTCGAGGCGGAACGAGGGTGTGCGCGGGAGCATCACTCGGCCGCCATGCCATAGCCGACATTGCGCCCGCCATAGCGGCGCACGCGGATATTGGCCTGCTCGGCATGGCCGACGAAGCCCTCCAGAATGCACAGCCGCGAGCAGTATTCGCCGATCATGGCCGAGGCCTCGTCGGTCAACACGCGCTGATAGGTGCAGGTCTTGAGGAACTTGCCGACCCACAGCCCGCCCGTGTAGCGCGCCGCCTTGCGGGTGGGCAGCGTGTGATTGGTCCCGATGACCTTGTCGCCGTAGGACACATTGGTGCGCGGGCCCAGGAACAGCGCCCCGTAGTTGGTCATGCGGGCGAGGAAGTAGTCCGGATCCCGGGTCATGACCTGCACATGCTCGGAGGCGATGGCATCGGCCACCGCGACCATCTCCTCGTCAGAGTCGCAGACAATCACCTCGCCATGGTCGCGCCAGGCAGCCGCCGCGATCGAGGCGGTTGGCAGGATGGCGAGGAGGCGCTCCACTTCCGCCATCGTCTCGCGCGCCAGCGCCTCGGAGGTGGTGAGCAGGATTGCGGGCGAATTGGGCCCATGCTCGGCCTGCCCGAGCAGGTCGGTGGCGCACAGTTCGCCGTCGACGCTGTCGTCGGCGATCACCAGCGTCTCGGTCGGCCCCGCGAAGAGGTCGATGCCGACGCGGCCGTAGAGCTGGCGCTTGGCCTCGGCCACATAGGCGTTGCCCGGCCCGACCAGCATGTCGACTGCGCGGATGCTCGCGGTGCCGAGCCCCATCGCGCCGATCGCCTGCACCCCACCCAGCGCATAGATCACGTCCGCACCCGCCAGATGCTGCGCGGCGACGATGGCTGGTGCCGGCCTGCCCCCGAAGGGCGGTGCGCAGGTGGCGATGTAGGGCACCCCGGCGACCTTGGCCGTCACCACCGACATGTGCGCGGAGGCCAGCAACGGATACTTGCCGCCCGGCACATAGCAGCCGACCGAGTTCACCGGAATGTTCTTGTGCCCGAGCACGACGCCGGGCAGCGTCTCGACCTCGATGTCCTTCAGCGCCGCCTTCTGGTGCTGGGCGAAGCCGCGCACCTGCTCCTGGGCGAAGCGGATGTCGTCGATGTCGCGCCGCGACAATTCGGACAGACAGGCGCGGATCTCCGCATCGGTGAGGCGGTAATCGGAACGGTCCCAGCCATCGAAGCGGATCGACATCTCGCGGACTGCGGCGTCGCCGCGGGCCTTGATGTCGGCCAGCAGCGCCTCGACCGTCTCGCGCACCTTGCGATCGGCCTCGTCCTTGTCGCCTTGCGGCAGCGACGTCTTGAGATGGCGCGCCATGGCGGTCCTCCCGTGGCTCTGGATTCACTTGTCGTGATCGGGGCGCTGGGGCACACGCTCGCCGCGGTCGAAGGCTTCCCAGCCATAGCCGTCGAACACGTCGACGCCGAGCTGGGCCAGCACATGGGGGAAGTCGACCATCACCCAGTTGTCGACGATCTTGCCGTCGACGACCTTCCAGAAGTCCATGTAGCGGATGACGACGCGCTTGCCGGTCGCCGGGATTCCCATGAACTCGCCCGAATGGATGGCATGCTGCGCCCCGAAGCAGGCGGCCCATTCACCCTGGAAGATGCGCGCCTCGTCGATGGCCACCTTGTCGGAGAACGCCGCCTGGAAGGGACGCTGCCAGTTGTCCTGGAATTCGCGCAGGCCGTTCTTGGTTCCGCAGCCCTGATTGCCCATCCACCGGAAGGACTCGTGGAAGAATTCGGCGATGCCGTTGATCTTGTGGTCGTTGAGGCCGTCGACCATCGCCTCGATGACGCGGCGCGTCTGATCGGTCTTGCTCAGGTCGTTGTCGCGCGTGAGCGCGGCCTGCTCGGGTCGCCGTCCGGTCATCGTCACTCCTATCCCTTCACCGCCCCGGCCGTGAGGCCGGACACGATCTGACGCTGGAACACCATCACCAGCAGGAACAGCGGCGCGGTGATCGAGACCGCGGCCGCAATCGCCTCGATCTGGTCGGAGGCGCGGGTGTCGCGGTTGAGGAACTGGCTGATCGCCGGCACCATGGTCTGCGACTGCGCGTCGAGCAGCAGGGCCGTGACGAGATAGTCGTTGTAGGCCAGAAGGAACGAGAACAGCCCCGTGGTGATCACGCCAGGCCACATCACCGGCATGACCACGCGCCAGAACGCCCCGAAATGGCTGCAACCGTCCACGCGCGCTGCCTCGTCGAGCTCGGCGGGGATGTTCATGAAGAAGGAGCGCATCATCCAGATCGTGAACGGCTGGTTGATCGCCACAAGCACGAGGATCACCGCCCAGGGCTGGCCGTAGAGCGTCGGCGGCGCGGCACTGGACAGCTGAAGGATCGAGCCGATCACGGGCGCCTGCCACAACGGCATCAGCAGATCGCGGGAGTTCAGGAACGGCGGGATATAGCCGGTGACCAGCACCGAGTGCGGCAGCGCCCGGAAGATCAGCGCCAGGATCAACAGCCAGAAGGCGAAGCTGGTGCGTGTGCGCGCCAGCGCATAACCGGCCAGCGTGCCGACGGTCAGCGAAACGGTCACCACGCCCGTCGTGACGATCAGCGAGTTGATGAAGTTGCGGTAGAACTCCTGCCTCACCCAGACCGCATGGTAGTGCTCGGCCGTGAACGGCGAGAAGATCACCCGCAGCGGATTGGACGACAGCGCGTCGACCGGGTTCTTGAACGACATCAGCGTCGTCCAGGCCAGCGGGAACAGGGCTACCAGAACCCACGCCGCGAGAAAGCCGGCCGTGAGCAGCTTCAGCGGCAGTGGTGTGGCGAGGGTGCGCGAATCGGCCATGGATCCCCTCACCCTCTGCCGCGATGATCGCGCCAGGTGCGCATCAGCAACGGGATCAGCAGGATCACGATACCGACCATGGTCAGCATCGAGGACGCGGAGGCGCGGCTGATGGCCCGGTTCCCGGTCTCGTCGGGCGTGAGGAACTGGTAGGTCAGATACTGCAGCGAGATGCGGTGTGCCTGGCTGGAGAAGCCGATCACCTCCTCGAAAACGCGGTAGCTGTCCATCAGATGGATCAGCGCCACGAACACGATCAGCGGCATCAGGTGCGGGATGATGACGTAGCGCAGGCGCTGAAGCCGCGAGGCGCCGTCGACGATGGCCGACTCCAGCGTGTCCTGATCGACCGTCTGAAGGGCGGCATAGAACACCACGAAGGCGAACGGCGCCACGTGCCACACCCGATAGACCATCATCAGGATCTCGATGGTCCAGCCTTGCGCGAACAGCGACACGTCGTGACCCACCCACCATTCGATCAGGTTGGTCAGGATGCCATCGCCGATGAACAGCCACCGGATCGACAGGGCCCCGATGACCGGCGTGATGATGAATGGCAGCAGCGAGACGAAGATCAGCGGCCCGCGCAGCGAGCGCACGGCCTTGTTGACAGCAAGGGCAATGGCGAGCCCGAGGCCGATCACGAACGGCAGGGTGATGAGCGTGAAGGTCAGCGTGAAACGCAACGCCTTGTAGAAATCGATGGTCAGCACGCCCACCAGCCCGGCCCCGCCCGCTGCGAAGGCCGCAGCGACCGCTTCCGGCTGAAGCAGCTGCCGATAGGATTCCCACCCAACGAAGACACGTTCCGTCACGGGACGGCCGTCGGGCCCGAGTTTCGGCCGGGAGCGCTCCTCCTTCACGCAGACCGGCGCAAGAAAGCCGGGCGTGCAGGTCTCGACCACTGTGGTCTCGAACACCGTGCGCGTGTTGTAGAAGCTCTGCACGAGAACGCTGACCAGCGGCACAGCGATGAAGACGAGCATCATCGCGACCGACGGAGCAACGAACAGGGCGAAGGTGCGCGCCTTCATCGGCGTGACATCCCCGGGGCAGAGGCATGAGGGCATGGCTCCCGCCCGCAGGCGACGGGCGGGAGCCGCATCGTCATCGGCTCAGCGCACAAGCCCCTGCTCGCGCGCGCGGGTCAGATAGGCGGCCTCGATGGCCGCGAGAGTCGTGGCCGCATCGGTCTTTCCGGTCATGAAGTCGGCGATGCGCTCGCCGATGGCGGCGTGCATGAGGCCCATGGCCGTGGTCGAGGGGTAGTTCGGGGCGCCGCCCATCGCCGAGGCGATGGCTCCCTGCGCCAGCCTCCCGGGCTGGAAGCCCTTGATCAGCCAGACAGCGGCGTTGTTGTTGGCCTTCACCATCTCCTCGTCCATGCCTTCCATGGCGACCCGGAACGCCGCCTCGGCTTCGGCGTCGGAGATGTTCTTCGCGATCACGATGCCGTCCCACCACAGCGTCGTCGCGGGCGGGCCGCCGGCCATGGCACGCGGCGCCGCGAGCATCGCCACCTTGCCGACGACCTGGCTCTCGCGCGGATCATCCAGCGCGCCGGCGCGCGAGGCCCAGAGATTGGCCATGGCGATGCGTCCCTGCTGGAACTGGCGCTGCACGGCGGTGGAGTCATGCGTCAGGTGTTCGGGGTCCATGTAGGCGGACAGGCGCTTCATCATGGTGAGCGCGTTGACGCCCGCCGGCGTGTTCACCGACGGCGTGTTGTCGGACTTGACGAAGCTGCCGCCAAAGCCGACGAACATGTTGTTGAATTCCTGGGCAAGATCCCAGCCGGCCTTGTAGGTGCCGCCGAGCGGATAGGCGACCTTGCCCGAGGCCCTGATCTTCTCGGCCGCGGCGAGAACCTCCTCGTAGGTGGTCGGGGCCGGAATGTTGAGCTCCTTCAGGATGTCCTCGCGCACCATGAGATGCTGCGCGTTGACCATCATCGCAACCGCCATGATCTTGCCGTCGGCGCGGATGAGCTGGTTGGGCGACAGGTGCTGGCCGTGCTTCGCCACGAGATCATCGAGCGGGCGAATCGTGCCGGCATTCAGCAGAGGCGTCAACGTGCCGTTGGCGACGCCGCCGAGGTGGTAGAGCGCCGGGTTCGCGGCGAAGGCGGCCGGCTGCTTGGTGCGGAAGTTCTGATCGAGTTCGGCCTGCACGTTGCCGCACTCGGCCATCGCGGCGGTCACCGCCTTCCAGGCGTCGAAGGCGGCGGTGAGCGTCTTGATCGGGACCGTGTTCTGGAAGGCGCAGGCGGCGTGTGCGGCCCCTGCCATCGGCATCGACAAGGCCAGCGCCAACCCGCTGGCCGCAACCCAGTTCCGGATCATGTCAGTTCTCCCTTGCTTGACATGCGGTGAAACAACGGATGGTCAGTCGGTGGCCGCCACGTCCAACCGGGCGCCGCTGGCGTGGTCGAACAGGTGGCAACGATCGGGCCCGATGCTGAACGAGACGGGTTGCCCGATCTCGGCCCGGAACATCTTGTCGGCCTTGGCCGCCACCAGCGCGTCGCCGACGCGCACGGTGACCAGCGTGCAGTCGCCGAGCAGCTCGAGCGTGTAGACCGGAGCGGTGATGGCCCCGCCCGCACCGCCGGACACAACCGCATCCTCCGCCCGGAAACCCAAGGTGACAGGCCCGTCGGGCGCGCGGCTGAAACCCGGTATGCGCGCGCCACGAGCCTCGAAGACCCCGCCACACAGTGATCCGGCGACAAGATTCATCGCGGGCGAGCCGATGAAGCCGGCGACGAAGGTGTTGGCCGGGCGATCGTAGATCTCGGTCGGCGTGCCGACCTGCTGGAAGCGGCCCTTGTTCATCACCACGACACGATCAGCCAGCGTCATCGCCTCGATCTGGTCATGGGTCACGTAGATCGTCGTCACCTTCAGCTCATGCTGGAGGTTCTTGATCTGGGCGCGGGTCGACACGCGCAGCTTGGCGTCGAGATTCGACAGGGGCTCGTCCATCAGAAAGACCGCCGGCTCCCGCACGATGGCGCGGGCCAGCGCCACGCGCTGACGCTGGCCGCCTGACAACTCCTTGGGCCGGCGGTTGAGCAGGTCGCCCAGTTCGACCATGGCAGCCGCCTTGCGAACGCGCGCGTCATGGGTCGCCGGATCGACGCGCCGCACCTTCAGCGGAAAGCGGATATTCTCGTAGACCGTGAGATTGGGGTAGAGCCCGTAGTTCTGGAACACCATCGCGACATCGCGATCCTTCGGCTCCAGATCGTTGACCACCCGGCCTCCGATCAGGATCTCGCCGTCGCTGGGGTCCTCGAGCCCGGCGATCATGCGCATGGTCGTGGTCTTGCCGCAGCCCGAAGGCCCGAGAAAGACGATGAATTCGCGGTCTGCGATGGTCAGATCGATGTTGCTGACGCCGACGAACGCGCCCCAACGCTTGCTGACGTTGCGCAGCACCACGTCGACCATCCGCCCTCCCTCGACCATGTTTCGCGCGCCGGAGCGCCGTGATCGCTTGCCGCGAGCCGCCACGCTGGCATAGCTTGCCTACGTATGCAAGCATCCGATTTCGACGCCAGCAAAGGGAACGAACTTGAAAGAGCCATCGCCGCTGACACGCAACAAGACGCGACTTCTCGAACGCCTTCGCGCCATTGCCGAGGCGACACCCTCGACCATCGGGAACCGGCTTGCGGCCGCCTACCATCCGCACGCGCACTGGCGCGGTTCGCATCCGCTCAACGAGATGACGGGCCTCGAGGCTATCGAAGCCGCAGTCTGGCGCCCGCTGCTGCAATCGTTCCCGGATCTCGAGCGCCGCGACGTGATCTTCATCGGTGGCGAATGGCAGGGTCAGATGCTGATCGGCGCAGTCGGCCATCTGTGCGGGACGTTCCGGCACGACTGGCTCGACATCCCCGCGACGGGCAAGACGCTGAACCTGCGCTACGGGGAGTTCCACCGGGTGGTCGACGGGTTGATCGACCAGAGCACGGTGCTGTTCGACGTGCTCGACGCGATGCGTCAGGCCGGCGTCTGGCCGGTGGCGCCCAGCCTCGGCGTGGAAACGATGTGGCCCGGTCCGCTCACGGCCGATGGACTTGTGCTGACCGATCAGGATCCCGCCTTGTCAGCAGCCAGTCTCGCCCAGACGCTGGCGATGCACGGAACGCTCGGCGATTACAACGATCTCGAGGGGCGCGGACGCGAGGGCCTGCTCGCCATGCCGCAGAAGGAGCATTGGCACCCGAAGATGATGTGGTACGGCCCCGCCGGCATCGGCACGACGCGGGGTCTTGCAGGCTTCGTCGACGATCATCAACTTCCGTTCCGGATCGCCTTTCCCAACCGGCGCGGCGGCAACCACTATGTGCGCATCGGCGACGGGCCCTATTCCGCCACAGGCGGCTGGCCCAGCGTCCATGCGCAACATCGTGGCGGCGGGTTCATGGGCCTGAGCCCGACCGGGCGCGACGTGACCATGCGGGTGATGGACTTCTACCTTCATCACGAGGGGCTCATTCGCGAAAACTGGGTGCCGCTCGACATCATCCATCTGCTCAAGCAGATGGATGTCGATGTGTTCGCGCGCATGAAGGCTTTGATCCGCCGGGAAAACCGATGAGAAGACCCGAACCTATGGCCGGGGCGGCAGCCGGGCGGATGCGCGCACCACGAGCCGCGCCGGCGTGATCGCGGCGCGACGCACCACACGCTGCTGCTCGATCTGCTCCATCAGGATGTCGACGGTGGCGCGCACCATATCGGCCGAGGATTGCGAGACCGTGGTCAGCGCATAGGCGCCCCAGCCTGCCTCGGGCACATCGTCGTAGCCGACCACGGAAACATCGTCAGGCACCTTCAGACCAAGCTCGCCGCGCAGCACGTCCATGACGGAGAACGCCATATGGTCGTTGGCGACGAAGACCGCGTCCGGACGCTCCCGAGCCGAGAACAACGCCCGCGCCGCCTGCGCCGCGCCGGTGAAGGCATAGCCGCCCACCGCGCGCGCGAACAGCGGCAGGCCGCGCTCGGCCAACCCCTTGCAGAACCCGGCCTCGCGATCGCGGCTGGTGGAGCTGTCCTCCATGCCGGCGATGAAGGCGATCCGCATGTGGCCGCCATCGGCGAGAAAGTGAGCCAGCAGTCGCCCGCCCTCGATGTTGTCGGAGGTGACGCTGCTGGTCATTGCGCCGGGCACGTAGCGGTTCAGGAGCAGGACGGGCGTTCCGGTCTTGGCGCACTCGCTGGCGAGCGTCGAGGACAGCGTGGCGGACGCCATGATGATGCCTTCGACCTGGAATTGCAGCATGCGCTGCACCACCCCGTCCTGATCGCCCGGGTCTGTCATGAACAGCAGGATCTGGTAGCCGCGTTCCTGAAGCGCGCGGGCCAGCTGCTCCAGCAGGACGGGGTAGAACTGGTTGTCGAGGTAGGCGACGAGGATGGCGATCAGGCGCGAGCGGCCGCTGATCATGGCCCGAGCCAGCGCGTTGGGCCGGTAGCCCAGCGCCTCGGCCGCCTTGAGCACGCGCTCGCGCATCTGCGGCGAGACACTCGCGCCCGGCGAGAAGGTGCGGCTCACCGCCGACTGCGAGACCCTCGCGAGCCTGGCGACGTCGCCAGAGGTAACGGAGCTCTTGGCCATGCCGCGATCGTCTCAATCCGTTGCAGGAGGTGTCACGCCATCTGTTTGCCGCCAGACGCAGCGCTTGAGAAGACCCTAGCCCGAATTGCGCAGGCCGGCGGCGATGCCGTTGATCGAGATCAGGATGCCGCGCTGCGTCTTCTCGTTGGTGTCCCCGGCGCGCCACCGGCGCAGAAGCTCCACCTGCAGGTGGTTGAGCGGCGCGATATAGGCGAACCGACGGGCGAGCTGACGAGCCAGCGCGGGGTTGTCCTGCAGGGGCCTGGACTGGCCGGTGATATCGGTCAAGGCGGCGATGGTGAGCCGCCACTCCGCCTCGAGGGCGCCGAAAATCCGCTCGGCCAGCGCCTTGTCCGGCACAAGGTCCGCATAGCGTCGCGCAATGCCGAGATCGGCCTTGGCCAGCACCATGTCCATGTTGGACAGAAGCGTGCGGAAGAACGGCCATTCGGCGTTCATGCGGCGCAGCAGTTCGACCCCATCCTCCTCGCCGCGGGCCGCCTTCAGGGCCGCGACGCCGGAGCCGAAGCCGAACCAGCCCGGCAACGCCACGCGGCTCTGCCCCCACGAAAAGGACCAGGGAATTGCGCGCAGATCCTCGATACGGCGACCCGCCTTCCGCGAGGCCGGTCTGGAGCCGATGTTCAGCTGCGCGATCTCGCCGATCGGGGTCGCAGCGAAGAAATAGTCGGCGAAACCGGGGCTCTCGTAGACCAGCGCACGGTAGGCGTCGCGGCTTGCCTCGGACATCAGCTCGGCGGCGGCAACGAACGCCTCCGGCGGCTCGGCCCCGTCAGCCAGCAAGGTCGCCTCGAGCGTGGCGGCCATCAGAGCTTCGAGATGGCGCCGGCCGATTTCGGGGTTGGCGTATTTGGCGGAGATGACCTCGCCCTGTTCGGTCAGCCTGATCTGGCCCTTCACGGTGCCGGGCGGCTGCGCCAGGATAGCCTGGTGTGTCGGGCCGCCGCCGCGCCCGACCGTGCCGCCCCGACCATGGAACAGGCGCAGGGCAAGGCCCGGCTTGGCGGCGAACAGCTTCGCCAGCTGCTTCGAGGCGCGATAGAGTTCCCAGCTCGAGGTCAGATAGCCGCCGTCCTTGTTGGAGTCGGAGTAGCCCAGCATGACCTCCTGCTCGGCGCCGGAGTTGCGCATCAGCGTCTCGATGCCGGGCAGATCATAGAATTCGCGCATGATCGCTTCCGCGCTGCGCAGATCCTCGATGGTCTCGAACAGCGGCACGACGACCAGCGCAACGGATGCCTGCATCACGTCGATGCCCGACAGCGTGCCGGCCATCAGCCCGCACTCCTTCTGCAACAGGAGCACCTCGAGCAGGTCGCTGACGCTTTCGGTGTGGCTGATGATGGCATGACGGATGGTTGCCGCGCCGAAGGTCTCGCGCAGCTCCCGCGCCGCCTCGAAGATGGCGAGCTCGCTCTCCGTCGGTTCGCTGTACCGCGCGCCGCGCGGGCGCAAGGGGCGCGGATCGGACAGGGCCGCAAGCAGGATTGCGCGCCGCTCGGCCTCCGAAAGGGCACGATAGTCCGGGGCGATTCGGGCGCGCGCCAGCAGCTCGGCGACAGCGCTCTCGTGGCACTCCGCGTTCTGACGCAGATCTGTGCTCGCCATGTGGAAACCGAACACGTCCACGGCGCGGATCAGCGGGCCCAGACGCATCGACACCAGCGCCGCGCCATGGCGGCTCTGGAGCGACGCCTCGATCTTGCGAAGATCGGCGTTGAGCGCCGCAGGCGTGCTGTAGGGCTCGCCCGCAAGCGCCCTCACCCTGGGCTCCTGCCCGGTCAATGCCCGCAAGGTGGCCGCGACACGGGCGTGAATGCCGATGACCGCGCGGCGATAGGGCTGGTCCTGCCGGTGGGGATCATGATCGCCCGAAGCTGCCGCGAGGGCCTCCACATCCGGGCTCGCGCCAACGAGCGCCCGCGAAACCGACAGTTCGCCGCGCAGGTGCAGCAGTTCGCCGAGATAGAAGCGCAAGGCTGCTTCGGCATGGCGCTTCACGGCATGGCGCAGCGTCTGCGCATTGACGTTTGGATTGCCGTCGCGGTCTCCGCCGATCCAGTTGCCCATTCGGAAGAACGACGGAACGGGACGGCCCAGCGCCGCCTCCAGGTCGGCGTAGAGCCGCGGCAGTTCCGGCAGGAATGTCGCCTCGTAGTAGCCGACCGCGTTCTCGACCTCGTCCTGCACCGTCAGCGTCGTCTCGCGCAGCAGGCGCGTCTGCCAGAGCTGGACGATGCGGCCGCGCAGTTTCTGCAGGTTGCGCACACGCGCCTGTCCGACGAGGCTGTCGCGCTCGGCCAGCAACGCCGCGATGGCGCGCTCGGCATCGAGGATGCTCTTTCGCTGCACTTCGGTGGGATGCGCCGTCAGGACCGGAGACACATAGGCCCCCGAAAGCGCCCGCGCGATGCGCTCCGGCTCGACGCCGGCGGTCTTGAGGCGGCGTATGGTCGCGGCCAGCGACCCTTCCGGATCCGAGCCGCGCGCCTCCTCGGCAGCCCGGCTCTTCAGGCTCTCGCGATCCTCGGCGGTGTTGGCCAGGTGGAGGAAGTAGCTGAAGGCGCGGATCACCGTAACGGTCTCCGTCGGCGTCAAACGCGTCAGCAGGCGGTCAAGCTCGCAACCCGCGACTTCGTCGGCGGCCCGGCTGAACACGACGGAGAGGCGACGGATCGTCTCGATCACCTCGAAGATCGGCTCGCCCTCCTGCTCGCGCACCGTGTCGCCGAGCAGCGCGCCAAGTAGCCTGATCGCGTCATCCTGAGTTTCTAGGATCGACAAGCGGCAACCTCCGGTCTGTCTGACGGCCCGCTGTGGCGCAAAACCGCCCCGGCCTCGTTTAGCGAGCCCCGTGGCCGCACGCCACCGGGCCGATGGGCGGCGCAACACCGATGCGACGCACAAGACGCCGCCGCGCGCCTTGACCCGACATGCAAGGCTCGCGCTCATTCCTTGTCGGGGCCAGACGCAGCCGCCGGGCTGTTGCACGCGACCACGATATGCCACCGGGTCGTTCATGCCATTCAGCGATCCCGGCATGGCGGAGGCGACCGCCTTCATCCCCGCCGCCGCGCCGTGCCGGAGCGTTGCGGGGAGGAAGCCGCAACCGCCGGGGCTGTCATCCCATGCCCTGCAGTCCCTGCAACCCGCCCAACCGGTGAGCAGGTTTGGCGGCCATGGCGTCACGGCCGTCCGCGACGGCGGCGTGCCGCATTTCGCGGCCCGGATTGCGATCATCCCCGTGAGCCAATGACTCCGGCCCTTCTCGTCATGCCGAAGGTTGCAAGGCGATCGCTGGGCACCGCGGGTGAGCGCCAGCCTTCGCGCGGTCACCGACCAGGGATTGATTCACCCTTGCGTCTTCGGCAGGCTCCAGCACGGGTTGCGGGGCGTATGGTATCGTGTCCGGGTGGTTTGTCCGTCCTGCCGCGGCAGGCGTAGCCGGCCTTGGGCTGGCCCTGTGGGCGTGCGCATGCGACGCGCCGGCTGAGGCCGGCTTTCTGCAACCACCCGGCACGTCGCAGATCATCACTGTCGCGACGCTCGGCGGTTTCGATGCCGCCTTCGACAATGCCGGACGGCTCAGACGCGCGGCGCGCTTCGCCAAGGGCGCTGTCGATACCCATGTGAGCCATGGCTGGTCCGACAAGGTGACGCTTCTGGCGCAGATCAGCAGCGAGAGCCTGAGCCCGATGATCGTCAATGGCGGAGGTGATTACGCCGCCACGCTGGGATTGGTCGGCGCGCGCTGGCGCCTCGCTACCGCGGGCGAGACACTGATATCGTTGCAACCCATGGTCGGCTATGGGACTTCCAGCGCCGGTCGCGGCGCCGCTTTCGACCTGCGGGTGGTGATGGGGCGGGGATTGAGACTTGCCGACCGACCGGCCTTCGTCGAGGCTCAGATCGGCTACCGCCATGGCCTGCCCGGCCAGGCGCGCGAATGGCGCGCGGATGTCAGCTTCGGCTGGCGTCCTGCGGACAGGTGGCTGCTTCTGAGTCAGCTGTTCCTGGCGCATGGCCTCTGCGGCAAGCCGGGCATGGGGCGTTCGCGCGCCAAGGCGCAGGTCTCTGTTGTCCATGAGGTCACGGCGAGCTGGGCCGTGCAGGTGGGTTTTTTCACCACACTCGCCGGTCGCCAGACAGCGATGGAGTCGGGCTTCGTGGCCGGGATCTGGCGACAGTTCTGACAGCAGCAGCAGAATGTGGCGGTGGGCCGTCTCGCAAAGCGCCTGCCGCCAGCCCACACCGCGCCGGACGGGAGTCCCGGCCGAATGGGGCACACATGGCGGATCGGTCACGGCTTGAGGATGATGGAGCCCTTGGTCCGGCGGCCGACGAGATCGGCATGGGCGCGCGCGGCGTCAGCCAGCGGATAGACCGTCGGCGGCTTGATGACGATCGCCCCCGACCCCACCATGCGGAACACCTCGCGCGCATTGGCCAGCAGTTCAGGGCGTGTCGCCGTGTAATGGAACAGCGAGGGCCGGCTGAGCGTGGCCGATTTCGACCCCAGCATCATCGGCGCGATCGGATCAGGCGCGCCGGATGCCGCGCCGAACAGGACCAGATGGCCGCGGATGGCGAGCGCCTCGAAGGACTTCAGGAACGTGTCCTTGCCGACGCCGTCATAGACCACCGCGACGCCCTTGCCGCCGGTCAGATCCTTCACCCGTGCCACGAAGTCCTCCTTCGTGTAGAGGATCGGATGGGCGCAGCCATGGGCCTTCGCCAGCGCGGCCTTCTCCTGCGACGACGTGGTGCCGATGACATGGGCGCCGAGCTTGCTCGCCCACTGGCACAGGATGAGGCCCATGCCGCCGGCAGCCGCATGGATCAGCACCCAGTCGCCTGCCTTCACCCGATAGGTCTGGCGCAGCAGGTAGCGCGCCGTCATGCCCTGCAGCATGATGCAGGCGGCGATCTCATCGGAGATATTGCGCGGCAGCTTCACCAGCGAGGAGGCCGCCATCAGACGAGCCTCCGCATAGGAGCCGGGCGGACCCGCGGCATAGGCGACGCGGTCGCCGACGCGCAAATCTGCAACGTCCGGCCCGATCGCTTCGACCACGCCGGCACCCTCCATGCCGATCCCGTGCGGCAAGGATGGCAACGGATAGTCACCCTGGCGGTGATAGACATCGATGAAGTTCACGCCGATGGCGGTGTGGCGCAACCGGACCTGGCCGGCTCCCGGCTCGCCCAGCATGACCTCGTCAAGCACCATCGCCTCGGGGCCGCCGGGGGCATGAATGCGGATTGTCTTGACCATTGCGAGCCTCGTCCCGTGATTTCGTGCAGCGATGTCCTGCCCTGATCCGTTGCCGCCATGGTTCGAATGCCGGCGGCGGCGCGGTCCAGCGGCAAGCCAGGACGCAAACTGATGCGCCGAAGCGCAAGCGTCCATGGTCAAGCCTGCAAGCGATGCTTGCAACCGTGCACATCAACCCGACCGTTCGCATCGAGGAACGAACCCCCACTGCCGGCCGGCGTGCGGCGACACGGCGGGTGCGGTCGATCATGACCGGGGTTCGGGCCCTTCGAGCGGACCATCGCTCCCGACTGCGCCGTGCATGGGCAAGGGCGTCGTTCGCGATGCCCGAGTGCGGACCCGAAGCGGCGCGACCGAGCGCCGGAGGCAACAGCGCAGGACCTAACCGATCGACATCAGGCTGGCGTTGCCACCGGCCGCGGCGGTGTTGGTGGTGATCGTCACCTCCTCCACCAAGCGGTGCAGGGCGAAATCGTCGCCGGCCGCGCTGGCTTCTGCCGAGAGCGCCTGGATCGGCACGATCGGCCCCTCCCAGCCGGCGACGCGCTGGCCAAGCGCGAGCAGCGCGTCTCCGGTTCGGTCGGTCAGCACGCCCCGCAACGGAGACGCACCGCCCGCTGCATCTTCCAGCCTGTCCACAGACATGACCTGATGGGCGACGCCCGGGGGAAGCGACGCCAGAACCGCCCGATGTCGGTCATTCGTTTCCACCACGGCGCTGTTGCCCGTGGCAAGGATCGCGCCGATCTGCGTCAGCACGGCCTCGACATCATCCGCCAACACGCCGATGCGGCCGCGTGCCTTCAACATGTAGATGTTGCGCTCGCCGACTGGGCCGGGCAGTTCGCGAGACAGGCCGAGCGCCGAGCGATGGGCATAGGCGATCATGCGCTCGGCCACCTGGTCATATCCGCGTGCCCGCAGCCAGTCGGCAAAGGCGCTGGCGGCCGGTGGTGGCGTCATCGACCCGCCGAAGCCATCGAGCGCGCGGCTGGCACGGCTTGCCAGCAGCCGCCCCAGATAGAGCGGCCCGCCAGCCTTCGGCCCCGTGCCCGACAGGCCAGAGCCGCCGAACGGCTGCACGCCTACCGTTGCACCGATGATGGTGCGGTTGACATAGATGTTTCCCGCCTCGATCCGGTTGACGACGCGCGAGACCGTCTCGTCGATGCGCGTGTGCAGGCCGAAGGTGAGACCATATCCGGTCGCGTTGATCTCGCTGACGAGGCGGTCGAGATCGCGTCGCGCGAAGCGCAGCACATGCAGGACCGGGCCGAAGACCTCGCGCTCCACATCCGCGACACGGCCAACCTCGATCAGCGTCGGCGCAACGAACGTCCCCGCAGCGCAGGCTTCCGGCAGCGGCAGCCGCACGATCCGATGACCTCTTGCACGCATCGTCTCGACATGCGCCTCGATGCCGGCCCTTGCCTCGGCGCTGATCACCGGACCGATATCGGTCGAGAGCCGGTCGGGGTTGCCGATGGCGAGTTCGGCCATCGCCCCCTCCAGCATGGACAGCGTGCGCTCCGCCACCTCCTCCTGCAGGCACAGGATCCGCAGTGCCGAGCAGCGCTGGCCGGCCGAATCGAAGGCGGAGACGATCACGTCGCCGACGACCTGCTCGGCCAGGGCGGAGGAATCCACGATCATCGCGTTGATCCCGCCCGTTTCTGCGATCAGCGGGACCGGCTGGCCGTTGCGTCCCAGACGGCCCGCAAGAGAACGCTGGATCAGCCGCGCCACGGCCGTCGAGCCGGTGAACACCACGCCCATCGTGCGCGGGTCCGCCACCAGAGCGGCGCCGACGTCGCCTGCGCCGGGAAGGAGATGCAGCACCTCCTGCGGTATGCCAGCAGCATGGAGCAGGCGCACGGCCTCCGCTGCGATCAGCGGCGTTTCCTCCGCCGGCTTGGCCAAGACCGTGTTGCCGGCCGCCAGCGCGGCCGCGACCTGGCCGGTGAAGATCGAGAGCGGGAAGTTCCAGGGCGAAATGCAGGCGACGGCCCCCAGTGGCTGATGCGCCTCGCCGCCGAGGGTGCGCACGGCCTCGCTCGCATAGTAGCGCAGGAAGTCGACCGCCTCGCGCACCTCTGCGACGGCATTGGGAAACGACTTGCCCGCCTCTCGGACAATCAGCCCGATCAGCTGCGGCATCAGACCTTCCATTGCGTCTGCCGCACGCCGCAAGGCATCGGCACGCGCGTCGACCGGTGTCGCAGCCCAGTTGGCGGCGGCCTCGCTCGCCCGCGCCATGGCCGCCGCGATGCCCGACGGCCCGGCATGGCGCACATGCCCGACGATGTCGGTGTGATCGGCCGGGTTGATGACCGGCTCGGCCGCATGCGTGTCGGGCGCCGGCGTTGTCGGCGCGGCCTGCCAGGAAACCCGGGTGCTGTCCCGGCAGCCCTCCAGCAGCCGGGCAAGCGCCGCTTCGCTTGCCAGATCGAGCCCCGACGCGTTGACGCGGTGGCCTCCATAGAGCGCACGCGGATGAGCGATTTTCTCATGCGGGCTGCCGGGCGCGGGGCTCGATCGCACCAGCGCGACGGGATCGGCTGTCAGATCATCGAGGGGGACCGTCTGGTCTGCGATCCGGTTGACGAACGAGGTGTTAGCGCCGTTCTCGAGCAACCGGCGCACGAGATAGGCGAGCAGGGTCTCATGCGTGCCGACAGGAGCGTAGATCCGACAGGGACGATCGAGCTTTTGGGGACCAACCACCTCCTCGTAGAGCGGCTCGCCCATGCCGTGCAGGCACTGGAACTCGTACTGGCCGCGGTAGAAATTCGGCCCCGCCATGGTCATGATCGCCGAAAGGGTCTGCGCGTTATGCGTCGCGAATTGCGGGAACACCGCGTCGGGCGCGGCCAGAAGGCGCCGGGCGCAGGCGAGATAGGACACATCGGTATGCGCCTTGCGCGTGAACACCGGGAAACCGTCGAGCCCATCGATCTGGGCGCGCTTGATCTCGCTGTCCCAGTAGGCGCCCTTGACCAGGCGGACCATGATGCGCCGGCGGGAGCGGCGGGCCAGATCGATGATCCAGTCGATCACGAAGGGGCACCGCTTGCCATAGGCCTGCGCCACGAAGCCGATGCCGTTCCAGCCCTGCAGCTCGGGATCGAGGCAGAGGGCTTCGAGCAGATCGAGCGAGAGCTCCAGCCGGTCGGCTTCCTCGGCATCGATGTTGAGGCCGATATCGTAGCGGCGGGCCAGCAGGGCGAGGCCCTTCAGCCGGGGCAGGAGCTCGCCCATCACCCGACCGCGCTGGGCGCGCGCGTAGCGCGGATGGAGCGCCGACAGCTTGATCGAGATGCCGGGGCCCTCGTAGATGCCGCGCCCGGCGGCCGCATCGCCGATCGCATGAATCGCGCCCTCGTAAGCCTGCAGGTAACGGGCTGCATCGGCCGCGGTCGTCGCCGCCTCGCCGAGCATGTCGTAGGAGTAGCGGAAACCCTTCGCCTCCATGGGGCGGCTGTTGGACAGCGCCTCCTCGATGGTCTGGCCGGTGACGAACTGCTCGCCCATGAGCCGCATGGCCAGGTCCGTGGCGCGCCTGATCACCGGCTCGCCGGAGCGCGCGATCAGCCGCGTCAGCGCCGCGCCCAGTCCCGCTTCGCTCGAGGTGGCGACGAGCCTTCCGGTGACAAGCAATCCCCAGGTTGCGGCATTCACGAACAGCGAGGGTGAGTTGCCCAGATGGGAGCGCCAGTCGCCGCGGGCGATCTTGTCGCGGATCAGGGCATCGCGCGTGGCATTGTCGGGGATGCGCAGCAGCGCCTCTGCAAGACACATCAGCGCCACGCCCTCCTGGCTGGAGAGCGAATATTCATGGATCAGCCCCTCGACGCCGCCAGACCGCCCCTTGGCCCGCAGGGCCGTGACAAGCATCGCGGCGCGCTGGCGC
>CAZDUL010000035.1:0-14304 GCA_964508635.1 uncultured Allobosea sp.
ATCTCCGGGCGTCGCTGCAGGGCGCGGGCGCTGGCGATGAGAAACTCCTGCGGCGTGCGCAGTTTTGTCGCGGGGGCATCCCAGGCCTCCGGCGCCTCGATCAGCGCCAGCGAAACGGCCTGAAGGTCGCCGCCGCTGTCGCGGAAGACCTTCGCCAGGCGCGCCACCAGCGACGCCGGCGGATCGTCGGCGACGAAATGCCGGGCGAGCTTGCGGGCGATGTGCTGCGCGGTCGCGGGATGGCGCGCGAGATCGGCCAGCGCTGCCTTGCCCTGCTCGAAGCCGCCCTCCGCATAGGTCTTGCCGAGCACGACATGGGCGCCCGGCTCATGGGTGTTCGGGTTGAACCGGAAGGTGTTCGGGGCCTGGTCGATGCTGTCGCGCGGGGCGATGCCCCAGCCGGTGATGATGCGGGCCAGCGACGTCACATCGGCTTGCGTGTATCCGCCAGCGACGCCGAGCGTGTGCAGCTCGAGGATCTCGCGGGCGAGGTTCTCGTTCAGGCCCCGCGCCCGACGCTGTCCGGCCCGGGAGTTCGGCCCGATCGAATCCTGATTGTCGAGGAAGGTGATCATGGCCGGATGCGTCTCGACCGAGAGCAGCATGTCGGCGAAACGGCCGAAGACGTGGGGCCGGATCGCCTCGCGCTCCATCAGCCCCGCGAAGGTTCGGACATGGTTGCCCTTGTTCACGGAGACGGCGAAATGGTTGGCCCAGAACAGCGCCAGCCGATCGCCGAAACCGACGAGCGGATCGAGAGCGGCGTGTATCCGGGCCCGGACCTCCTCGCGGTAGGCGCGCTGCGGCAGGGGTGGCTCGGGCGCCGCGGACGGCGCGGTGTTTGCGGGCGCTGGCGTCGGCGCAGCCAGGGCCGTTGCACCCGAAGCTGCCGGGTTCGGCGCAGCCATGGGGCCCGGCATGGTCGTCGAGGCTCTCGCCTCCCGCGCCCTGCGCTCGGCTTCGGTGAAGTCCCGCAACGCCACGCCAGCCTCCGCGATCCCGGCGAGAGAGAGAGCCGGAAGCGCCGCGAGCTGACGGGTCCGCACCTCCTCACGCAGCAGGTCGCGCACGCCATCGCCGATACGGGCCAGATCGCCGGGGCGCGGACCAAGGCCGAAGCGTTGCAGCGCCCGAACGGTCGAGGCAGGATCCGTGGCCATCGCGAACTCCCCTGTCCGGCTGGATCTCGAAGCCAGCGAAGGCAGTCAGCCCCCCGGATCACCCAGCCTGCCGAAGGTGATCGCACGGACGTGAACGACGGATGAGCGCATCATGAACAATCCGTCATGTTGTGGCAGCGCGAGGCAGGCTGGGCCAAAGCGCGTCATGGCCGGGTCTTGACCCGTCCGCCCCGGGAATCCTCGGACCCGGGCGCCACATGCGGCGCAGGATCGGCGGTTGCGAGCCCGCCGATGACGTTCGTCACACCACCACGGTAACCTGCTTCGCTGCGCGGGTCAGCGCTGTGTAGAGCCAGCGCTGGCGGTGCTCCCGGAAGGCGTAAGCTTCGTCGAACAGATAGACGGCGTCCCACTGCGAGCCCTGCGCCTTGTGGACGGTCAAGGCGTAGCCGTAGTCGAACTCGTCGGAATGGCGGCGCAGCTCCCAGGGCAGGCCCTCCTCCTCACCCTCGAAGAAGGCCGGCATCACCGAGACCTTCACCGGCCTCGCGGTCGGATCCTCCTCCGGCCGGATGCGCATCGTGACGAGCCGCGATTTCGAGGCACGCAGCTCCGTCACGGTCCAGAGGCCGCCATTGAGCAGGCCCTTGGTGCGGTCGTTGCGCAGGCAGACCAGCTTGTCGCCCACCACGGGCAACACCTGCTCGCGCCCCAGCAACGCCCTGATGCGGGCGTTGTAGGCGCGGCGTGTCCTGTTCAGGCCGACGAGAACCTGATCGGCCGCCAGCACCGCCTCGCGCTCGACGGCCTCGCGGCGGATGACGCGGCTGTTGCCGTAGCTGCCGACGGAAAGCCGACCGCCCTCGCGCACTTTCATCGCCAGATGGACGATGGGATCGTCCTCCGCCTGGCGATGGATGTCGGTCAGCATGGCATCGGGCTCGGCCTCGGTGAAGAAGCCGCCACCCTTGACCGGCGGAAGCTGCGCCGGATCGCCGAGAACCAGCACCGGCGCGCCGAAGGACAGCAGGTCGCGGCCGAGCTCCTCGTCGACCATCGAACATTCGTCGATGACGATGAGCTTCGCCTTCGAGGCCGGGCCGTCGGGATTGAGGACGAATGTTGGCGCTTCCTCGTTCTCGCCACGGGCGCGATAGATCAGGGAATGGATCGTGCCAGCCCCTTCACACCCCTTGGAGCGCATCACCAGCGCGGCCTTGCCGGTGAACGCCGCATAGACGACCTTCCCGCTGACGCTCTCGGCGATATGACGCGCAAGGGTCGTCTTGCCCGTTCCGGCATAGCCGAACAGGCGGAAGACCTGCGGGTGGCCGTTCTCGCCGGGCCGCGACTTCAGCCAGCGCGCCACGGCGGCCAGCGCCCGGTCCTGCTGTGGTGACCATGAGGGCATGTCCCGGCCTAGCACGAGCGGACAGATTCGGGCAGCGTCGCGACGGTGGGGACGAGCCTGCACATTGACGCCCCCTCCGCAGCCCGGCTAGCAAGAGTTGCGATGCTTGCACGCCGCGCCCCGACACGATGCCGTCTCGTCGCGACGCTGGCGCTCGCCTATGCGCTGGCGCTGCAGGGGCTGTTCGGCGCCATGAGCGGGGCCGCCTTCGCCGGGGAGATCCGGCTGGCCAACCAGCTCGGCGTGATCTGCACCGTCCACGGTCCGGCCCTGCCCGACGGGTCAAAAGACCCGGACCCCACGCCGGGCCGCATGGCCTGCATCGAGCATTGCCAGCTCGCGGCGGGCATGTCTGCGCCGGCGATCCTTCCGACGGCGAAGCGGCTGGCCGTGGAGCGTCCGAAACTGGCCGGCATGCGCGAACGCGACCCGCCAGGTGCATCCTTGGGGATTCTGGGCGAACGCCCGCCCCCGCAGCGGGGGCCCCCCGCCGCCTGATCGTGTCAACCCCATCTCTCGATCGACACAATCAGGATATCGACAATGGCTCGTCACCTTCTCCCTGCCGCCACGCTCGCGGCCACCTTCGCGCTGCTTGCATCCGGGATACCGCAGGCTCGCGCGACCCTGGAACGCGCCGCTGCGCTCGCGGCCGAAATGCCAGGCACGGGCGAGAACGCCCCTGCGTTCAAGAACCGCGCCCCGGCGATCATGCTGGCGCAGCATGCCGCCAGCACGGTCAAGGTCGGAACACTCACCATCGAGGCGCCCTGGACCCGCGCCACGCCGCAGGGGGCGCGGGTCGCGGGCGGCTTCATGCGCATCACCAACACGGGCTCCCAGCCAGACCGGCTGATCGGCGGCAGCTTTCCGCTGGCCGGCCGCTTCGAGGTCCACGAAATGGCCGTGACCGATGGTATCATGACGATGCGCGAGCTGGCGAAGGGGCTTGAGATCGCGCCCGGCCAGACGGTCGAGCTGAAGCCCGGGGGCTACCACGTGATGTTCATGGAGCTGCGCGAACCGGTGCGCCAGGGCGCGCCGATCAAGGGGACTCTCGTGTTCGAGAAGGCCGGCACGGTCGAGATCGAATACAAGGTCGCGCCGATCGGCGCGCGCCAGCCGGAAGGCTCCGGCCATCACCAGCATTGATCGGCGAGGCGGCGGGGTCTTGCGACCTGCCCTGCCATAGCCGTCGGGTCGGCCATGTCATGGAACAGCGCCGGCGCTTTATTCCGCCGCCAAGCTGTTCCATATCTGTCCCATGGCCAAGACCCGCTCATCCTCGAAGGTCGGGCGCGATCCCGCGCGCCCGACCAACGCCAAGGCTTCGAAGCCGGCGCTGAAGCCGCTGGAAGGCTACCTCGCCGATCTGCTCAACCCGGCGATCAATCGCGGCGAGGCCGCGCCGGGCACGGCGTCGAGCGACCGCGTCGGGTTCGCAGAGACGCAGCAGGCAGGGTTCGAAGCCGGTCCGGTGACGGGCGTCAGCGGCAAACTGGCTGAGAGCCTGGGGCTGCCGACAGCCGACGGCGCGCCGCGCTCGCGCATCAGGCCGCCCGGACGGCGCACAGGCGAGGCCAGGGTCCACGGCAAGACCGACCATGCCGAGAAACCCGAACCGGCTGCCGCCAGGGGCCGAAAGTGGGGGGCCAACGACAGCTCCGTCTCTTACGCCGACATGGTCAACAGCGCGCCGCGCCGGGTGCGCGCGGGCAATGTCTCGCCCGATCCGGACGAGAACATCGACACGGTGACGGGGGCCTCCGTCACCGCTGAAGCGCTGGCCCAGCGCCTGCGCGAAGGCTCGCCGTTCATCGATCCCGCCAAGACCTGGACGCCGCATCGACCGCCGCGCCCGGAGAAATCGGAGGGCGGCATCCGTTTCGTCATCAAGAGCGATTTCAAGCCCGCCGGCGACCAGCCGCAGGCCATCGCAGAGCTGGTGGACGGCGTGCGCCGGCAAGAGCGCGACCAGGTCCTGCTCGGCGTCACCGGCTCGGGCAAGACCTTCACCATGGCGAAGGTGATCGAGGAAACGCAGCGTCCGGCGCTGATCCTGGCGCCGAACAAGACGCTGGCCGCTCAGCTCTATGGCGAGTTCAAGAGCTTCTTCCCGGACAACGCGGTCGAGTATTTCGTCTCCTACTACGACTACTACCAGCCGGAGGCCTACGTTCCGCGCTCGGACACCTACATCGAAAAGGAAAGCTCCATCAACGAACAGATCGACCGGATGCGCCATGCCGCGACGCGCGCGCTGCTGGAGCGCGACGACGTGATCATCGTGGCGTCGGTTTCCTGCATCTACGGCATCGGCTCGGTCGAGACCTATACGGCCATGACCTTCGCCATGAAGGTGGGCGAGGTGGTGGAACAGCGCCAGTTGCTCGCTGACCTGACCGCGCTGCAATACAAGCGCGTCACCGGCGACTTTTCACGCGGCACCTTCCGCGTGCGCGGCGACATCATCGAGATCTTCCCGGCCCACCTGGAGGACCGCGCCTGGCGTGTCTCGATGTTCGGCGACGAGATCGAAGCCATCGTCGAGTTCGATCCGCTCACCGGCGAAAAGGTCGCGGACCTGAAGTTCGTCAAGGTCTACGCCAACAGCCACTACGTCACGCCGCGGCCGACGCTGCAGCAGGCGATCAGGAGCATCAAGGAGGAGCTGAAGCAGCGGCTCGACGAACTGATCCGCAGCGGGCGGCTGCTCGAGGCGCAGCGCCTCGAACAGCGCACAACCTTCGACCTCGAGATGCTGGAGGCCACCGGCTCCTGCAACGGCATCGAGAACTATTCGCGTTACATCACCGGCCGCCGGCCGGGCGAGCCGCCACCGACGCTGTTCGAATACCTTCCCGACAACGCGCTGGTGTTCATCGACGAGAGCCACGTCACCATTCCGCAGATCGGCGGCATGTATCGCGGTGACTTCAGGCGCAAGGCCACGCTGGCCGAATACGGCTTCCGACTGCCGTCCTGCATGGACAACCGGCCCCTGCGTTTCGAGGAATGGGACGCGATGCGGCCTGCCTCGATCCATGTCTCGGCGACCCCGGGCGCCTGGGAACTCGAGCAGACCGGCGGCGTCTTCGTCGAGCAGGTCATCCGCCCGACCGGGTTGATCGATCCGCCGGTGGAGGTCAGACCCGCCAGGCATCAGGTCGCGGACCTGCTGGACGAGGTCAGGCAGGTGGCGGCGAACGGCTATCGCTCGCTCGTCACCGTGCTGACCAAGCGCATGGCCGAAGACCTCACGGAATACCTGCACGAGAACGGCGTGCGCGTGCGCTACATGCACTCGGACATCGACACGATCGAGCGCATCGAAATCCTGCGCGACCTGCGGCTGGGCGCCTTCGACGTCCTGGTCGGCATCAACCTGTTGCGCGAGGGTCTCGACATTCCCGAATGCGGCTTCGTCGGCATCCTCGACGCCGCAAAGGAGGGCTTCCTGCGCTCCGAAACCTCGCTGATCCAGACCATCGGACGCGCGGCGCGCAATGTCGATGGGCGCGTCATCCTCTATGCCGACCAGATCACCGGCTCGATGGAGAGGGCGATCGCCGAGACCAACCGCCGCCGCGAGAAGCAGATGGCCTGGAATGCGGCGAACGGTATCACGCCGCAGTCGGTGAAGAAGAACATCGCCGACATCCTCGAAAGCCACTACGAGCGCGACCGCGTCACCGTTGACGCCGGCCTGTCGAAAGAGCGAGTCACCATCGGCCACAACCTCAAGGCGGTGATGGCCGATCTCGAGAAGCGCATGCGCGAGGCCGCCGCCAATCTCGAGTTCGAGACCGCTGCGCGCCTGCGCGACGAGCTGAAGCGCCTGCAGGCCACCGAACTCGCCATTGCCGCCGATCCGATGGCGAGCCAGCGCGAGGTGGACGACAAGACCGGCGGCTATCGCGGCGAGCGCAGCTACGGCCTCGCCGCGAACCTGCCGACACGGGCCCGAAAACCTGGCCTCGACGAGATGGGGCCCGGCACGGACCGCGAGGTGCCGATCACGGGCGAGGCGCGGCGCAAGGGCGGCGGTGCGCCACGGCGCAGATAGGCCAGACCGCGATCGCCTCCGGATCGCACAGCGCCGGGCGCATTGACGTTGCATTCTTTTGCCGCCAGTCTTGCAAACATTGCAGACGGCGTGTTTGGGGGGCGGATGCCGGGGGCAGATCGGGTTGTTGCCCCGGCCATGCTGGCCGCGCTGGGGATCGGCTTGGCGCTGGCAGGCTGCAACCCTGTGCCGCCGGAGCTGAGGATTGCGACGGGAACCCCGTTTACCGCGGAATGGTGCCAGGCCGCAAAGGAGCTGCCGAACCATGGCGGTTCGCTCAGCAATGTCGCTAAGTGCCATGAACGCAACGTTCCGGGCTTCCCGCACGACGAGGCGGTGATTGTCGCCTACTACACACAGGCCGCCCGCTGGGGCGATCCGGACGCCATGGCCAATCTTTCGCGACTCGGGCAGCCGATCCCCGATGACGATCTTCGCCGCGAGGCAGCCGCCCGCGCCGAGCGCGAACGCACCATGCGCACGCTGGCCAGTGCCTTGCGGCCAGCGCCCGCGCCGCAGCCGGGTTTCGGCACCCGCCCGGCCTTTGGCGGGTCGGCAAGCATGATGCGTCCGGCGTCAACGCCCATCGGCGCACACGCGACGAGCGTTTCGCGTTCGGTCAACGAAAGCGTCAGCGAGCGGCGCAACTGCACCAACAATGTCTGCCGCACGGAGCGCACCGTCTGCCGCAACGGGGTCTGCAACACCACTGTGACGGGCAACTGAAACAGGACCGCGGTGGCGCGTCAGCGCGGCGGCAAGCTGGCGTAATAGGCCGCCAGCGCCCGCGCCTCGCTTTCGCTGATCTCGCGGGCCATGTAGCGCATCTCGCGATGGGCCCGGCGCCCAGCGCGGAAGGCCATGATCTGGTTGTAGAGATAGACCTCATTCTGCCCGGCCAGATGCGGCGTGTCGATGTCGCGTGCGATGCCGTCCTCGCCATGGCAGGCGGCGCATTGGGCGATATGCGGCGTCGACCGCGCCGACTGCGCGGCCGCCTTGACCGGCACGCCCGGCACCACCGGCAGCATCATGGCAACGGACATCGGCAATATAACGAGGGCGCGAAGCATCATGGGCCCATGATGCGCGCCGGCTTCCGATCTGTCACCCCGCGTCGCCCATGTGCTCGGCGCAGGCGATCAGCCCTCGGATTCAGCTCCGGTCTTGCCAGCCGCAGCACGCCGTGTCGCCGGTCTGCCCGCCTTGCCGCCGCCGGCCGTCTTCGCCGGCTCGGGTTTTGCCGCGACCGCTGCCGGGGCCGCCGCCTCGACGGCCAGACGGGCGGCCTTCAGTTTCTCGATCCGGGCGGTGACGGCATCGTCGCGCTCCTGAAGGGCCTTGAGGAACACCTTCGCATCGCGCCGACGCTGCTGCGCCAATTCGGCGGGTTCCAGCGTGCGCTGCAACAGTTCGAGTTCGCTCGGTCCGGCCTTCCGGGTCGCCATTGGCGCCTCCTCCTGCAGCGGGGCCGACAAGACGGGCGCCCGCTTTGCCAAAAAGAGAAAGGGCCAGGCGCGAACCTGACCCTCCTTCTCCGCCCTCGGGCGCGCATCGGACCCGCATGCGCAACGCCAGTACATCCGTGGTCGTCGGCATCAAGCGGGGATGCAGCCCCTGGCGGCGTCTCTGTCACGCTTAAAGCAAGCCCGCCCATCGGCAAGCTCCTCGGCATGGCGCGCCTCACAGCGCCTGAAGCTGGTCGGCCGACACCTTGCCGGTGCGGCGATCCTTCAGAAGCTCGTAGTTCAGCTTCTGGCCTTCGCGCAGCTCATGCATCCCGGCGCGCTCGACGGCGCTGATGTGCACGAACACATCCCGACCGCCATCGACCGGCTGAATGAAGCCGAAGCCCTTCTGCCCATTGAACCACTTCACAACACCTTCGGCCATCGTCATCTCCTGACCCACCGTGCGCGATACGCCGGCTGCGCCACGCATTGGCGCGCCATCCATCGCCTGTCGAACTGGGGAAGATCACTTCAGCCCGCCGGAGCCGATCATGCGGCTGGGCTGGCGAGGGTCGGCCTCACTCCATGCTCTCATTTAGCGGCCGTGATGGAAAAAGTCAAGCCCATGATCGGATCTGATTGACCGGCCCACGCCACCTCACGCCATGATGCCACTGATCGCGCCGTAGTGGCATGCGGCTGCGGCCACAACGAAGCCATGCCAGATCACGTTCTGGTACTTCAGGCTGTTCCAGCGAAAGAACACGACGCCGAGCGTGTAGAGCAGCCCGCCGATTCCCACCAATGTCAGCGTGGTGACGGAGAGCGAGGCCGAGAGCGGCTTCAGCGCGAAGATCGCGACCCAGCCCAGCGCCAGATACACCAGCACGTTGAGCTTGTCCGCCCGGCTGGGAAACGCGAGCGCGGCGACGATGCCGGCGATCGCCCCGCCCCAGACGATGCCCGCCAGAGACCAGGCGGTGACGGGATCGGCCACCTGCGTCAGCAGCGGCGTGTAGGTGCCGGCGATCATCAGGTAGATACCCGAGAGGTCGAAGCGGCGCAGGAGCCATTTGCGCGGAGAGGCTGGCGTCATGTTGTAGGCCAGGGAGCAGCCCAGCATGGTGACCAGCGCAACCGCGTAGATGCTGACGGCGGAAAGCTCCGTCGCGCCGCGCCCCAGCGCCGTCTGCCAGATCAAGGCAACGCCTCCCACCAGGGCCGCCACCAGCGCCACCACATGCAGAACACCATCGGAGATCAGTTCGGCGCGCGAATAGGGGCGTTCGTGGAGAACATGCGCGGGCTGGCGGGTCAGATGTTCACGCTCCGATGTCATGCGCCTGTTCGCCCCCTTCGCTTCCGACGGCCTGCGCTGTTGCAACCGCGGCATCAGGATACCGGTGCCTGGATGAACAAAAGCCTGCACGCAGGCGCTGGAAAGCCGCAATCCCCCGGCTTGCATGTCGCAACGACGCGGACCCGTCACACGCGGACCGCTTGGAGCGGATGGGGCCCTCCCGGTCCGGGACGGCCCGCTCGACGCCCGGTCGTGCGGGCCGGACAAAGGGCCCGTTGACAGCGGCGGCAGCCTCCCGCACCACGCGCGCCATGACCATTGCCTCAGCCACGGCCTCAGCCGCCGCTTCCAACAATCCGCCCGAATATCTGCGCCGCCGCACCTTCGCGATCATCTCGCACCCGGATGCCGGCAAGACGACGCTGACGGAGAAGCTGCTGATGTTCGGCGGCGCGATCCAGCTCGCCGGCGAGGTGCGCGCCAAGGCCGGCCGGCGCCAGACCTCGTCGGACTGGATGAAGATCGAGCGTCAGCGCGGCATCTCGGTCGTCACGTCCGTGATGACGTTCGAGTTCGGTGGTCTGGTCTACAACCTGCTCGATACGCCGGGCCACGAGGACTTCTCCGACGACACCTACCGCACGCTCACCGCCGTCGATTCCGCCGTGATGGTGATCGACGCCGCCAAGGGCATTGAAAGCCGCACCCGCAAGCTGTTCGAGGTCTGCCGCCTGCGCGACATCCCGATCGTGACGTTCATCAACAAGATGGACCGCGAGACCCGGGACCCGTTCGACCTGCTGGACGAGATCGAGAAGACGCTGGCGCTGGAGACCGCGCCGATCACCTGGCCGGTCGGCGGCGGGCGCGCCTTTGCAGGCACCTACCATCTCAGCGGCGGCTTCGTGCGGCGAAATGCGAAGGACGCGGCAGACGAGCCCGTGGCCGGCCCCGAGGACGCCGTCTTCGACGCAATGCTCGGCCACGATGTCGAGGCCTGCCGCGAGGAGGTCATGCTGGCGCAGGCTGGTCTGAAACCGTTCGATCCGCAGGCCTTCCGCGAGGGGCACATGACGCCGGTCTGCTTCGGCGCGGCGCTGCGCGATTATGGCGTGCGCGACCTGATCGAGACGCTCGGCGCCTACGCGCCGCCACCGCGCGCCCAGCCGGCGGATCGACGCGTGGTCGAGGCCGACGAGCCGCGCATGACCGGCCTCGTGTTCAAGATCCAGGCGAACATGGATCCCAACCACCGCGACCGCATGGCCTTCCTGCGTGTCTGTTCGGGCAAGCTGACGCGCGGCATGAAGGCGAAGCTGGTGCGCACCGCCAAGCCCCTGTCGCTTTCGGCGCCGCAGTTCTTCTTCGCGCAGGACCGGCAGCTGGCGGAGGAGGCCTATGCCGGCGACATCGTCGGCATTCCCAATCACGGCACGCTGCGCATCGGGGATACGCTGAGCGAGAACGAGGATCTCGTGTTCCGCGGCGTCCCCTCCTTCGCGCCCGAGATCCTGCGTCGCGTGAAGCTGAAGGACGCGATGAAGGCCAAGAAACTGCGCGAAGCGCTGCAGCAGATGGCGGAAGAAGGCGTGGTGCAGCTGTTCATCCCGCATGATGGTTCGCCGGCCATCGTCGGCGTCGTCGGCGCGCTTCAGCTCGACGTGCTCAAGGAACGGCTCGATGCCGAGTATGCGCTGCCGATCGACTTCGAACCGTGCGCCTTCTCGATCTGCCGCTGGATCACGGGAACGGACAAGGCCGCGCTGACCGGCTTCATCGACAGCCACCGCTCATCCATGGCCGATGATCTCGACGGCGACCCGGTGTTCATGGCGTCCAGCGCGTTCTCGCTGAAATACGAGGCCGATCGCGCGCCCGGGCTCACCTTCAGCGACGTCAAGGACTACCAGAAAGCAGCGTGAGCACCGCTTGACCGCTCTCACGGGCCTTGTCGGACCTGTCCCGAAAACGAATCCGCCGACGCGGAGGGCGCCGGCGGTCCTTGCCTGCGTCAGGCGAGCGCTGCCGCTTCGGCAGCAGCAATCCCAGGCGAACAGCGACGATCAGGAAAATGCGCCGAAGACAACGGCGGCCACAACGGCGAATGCCACGGTCAGAACCACACGGTCTATCGCCGGCAGAATGCCCATAAGCGCCTCCCTTGGCTGACACACGTGAAAGATAGCCGAGCCATCATTGCGCGCAAGTGGTCGGGTGTGCGGCGCGGCAAAGGGCTGCGACCAGGATGGTTAGAAACCTGTTAAAGCATTGAATAGATAAATCTTATCCTGCTCTGCCTGCTCGTGGATCGAGGCCTTCTGATGGTCAGGCGACATCAATTGACGGCACAGCTCGCCACAGCTTCGCCATAGATCTGCAATGCCGCACCGCGACAATCAGCCTTAGGGTCTGCCGGAGCGGAACCGCCCTGCGTCCGAAGCCGTCGATGGCCGACCAAGGGGCGTGGGCCGGCTTCGCCTGCCACCGCGCCGCCACAATGCGTTAGCGGCGGCTTAACGGAATTGCGCCATGTGTTGGCGTCATGCGGAAAGGCTGCGTTGCGTTCATCGCCTTGACGCTCATCGGCCTCGGTGTCGCGAGTTGCGGGCGCTTCCAGCGCGAGCAGCGGGCGGCGTGGCGCGATGAGGCGGAAAATGCCTGTCTCGCCCGGGGCGAGGTTCGGGCGAGCGCATATGTGTCGTTTCGCGACCAGCCCATCGACGGGCCCGGCACCTGCGGCATGCAGCGGCCAGTGCGCATCAACGCCTTCGCAGGCGGCCAGATCGCCCTGACGTCGACGCAGACGCTCGCCTGCCCGATCGTCTCCGTCACCGAGCGCTTCCTCAGCGAAGTGGTGCAGCCAGCAGCGATGGGCACGCTCGGCGCGCAGGTCATCGAGATGCGGGCCGGATCCTATTCCTGCCGGGCGATGAACAACGGATCGGGCACGACGCGCCGTTCCGAGCACGCCTTCGGCAACGCGCTCGACATCTTCTCGTTCCGGCTCAGTGACGGGCGCGAGGTGACCGTCCGGCACGGCTGGAACGGTTCGCCGGAGGAGCAGGCCTTCCTGCGGGAAATCTTCGTGGGTGCATGCGGACTTTACAGGACCGTGCTCGGCCCCGGCGCCGACATGTTCCACTACGATCATTTCCATGTGGACCTCGCCCGGCACAGCGGCGGCCGCTCGATCTGCAAGCCGGTGATCAAGTTCACGCCGCGCCGCGATCTGCCGCCACGCGATCCGGCCGGCAGCCCGATGGCGTCGGCGCCGTTGCCGCAGCGCGGGCCTGTCGTCGCCACAGCGCCGGTCGCGGCGATTCCGGCGTCGCCGCGCGCAGTCCCGGGGCAACCGCCCGGGTCCCAGGCCATCGGGCCGCCCATCGGCTTCGGCCGGCAGCCCCCGCGCGAGCCGGGTCTGTCGGTGGCGCATGCGCCAGAGCCGAGGCCGCTGTCGTCGGCTGCGCCGTTATCGCCGGCATTGGGCGGGCCGATCCGCCTTCCCGGCTCGGTCATCGGGCCGGAGGAGGTCGTGCTCGGCGACATCGACGGGGAGACGATCGACCCGGATGCCGATCCGTTTGCCGAAGCGCGCGACGCTGTGCGCCAGCCGGCGTTCACCCCGCGGCCAGCGTCCGCGCCGGCCCAGCCAAATCCGCCGACGGCCGCCCGGCTCTGGCCGCCGCGGTTCTGAACCGCTCAGTCGGTCACGATGTCGGGCGTGCGCCAGCCCAGGTGCTGGCCGCCATCGACAGCGATCATCTGCCCCGTCACGCCGCGCGCACCGATGAGATAAAGCACCGCTTGTGCAATCTCGTCAGGAGCGATGGGACGTCCCAGCAACGTGCCCGCCGCCTCCTTGAGGAACAGCGCCTCGCCGTCATGGACGTTCGCGAGGGTCGGACCAGGACCGACCGCGTTGACCCGGATGCGGGGCGCCAGAGCCTGAGCCATCGTCCGCGTCGCCGTCCACAACGCGGACTTGGACAGTGTGTAGGAGTAGTATTCCGGCGTCGGCTTCCAGACCCGCTGATCGAGGATGTTGATGACAACACCCGCTGTGTCATCGGGAAGTGCGCGCGCCATTGCGCCAGCCAGCACGGAGGGGGCGCGGATGTTCACCGAGAACTGCCTGTTCCAGGTCGGGACATCGATTGTTGTGATGCTGTCCTTGGCGAACATCGAGGCGTTGTTGACCAGCACGGTGACGGGTCCCAGCTGCGCCGCAGCAGCCGGGAGGATCTCCTCCACCGCGGCCGGATCGGCGAGGTCGGCGGAGACGACCGCCGCGCGGCCGCCCTCGCCGGCGATGATCGCCGCAAGCTCCTCGGCCTCTGCCACGCTTTCGTTGCAATGAATCGCCACCGCGTGGCCGGCGGCAGCCAGCCTCAGGGAGATGGCACGGCCGATCCGCCTCGCCCCGCCGGTCACAAGGGCGACGCCGGCATCGCTGCGGACAGGACCGAAGGAGGCGGCTTGTTCGTGGGTCATGGGGGCTTTCCGATCACAAGGCGGCTGGCGCTGGCGGCGCCGGCCCAGTTGCTCCTAGGTGCTTTCGATGACAGAGGGAAGCCGCAAAGCCTCCGAGCCCCCTCGCACACCGCCACGACAGCGGCCCCGCGCCCCGATGATCGACACCTCATCCCGCCCGCAACGGCCCGACGCTGCAAGGCCCGACACGCCGATGTGGCGGGCGCTTCGGCGCCTGTACGGACCGGCCGGCAAGCCGGCCCGTCCCACGCCGATCCCGCCCACGGTGCTGGTCCGCACGCGCAACGAGGCGGACCGCATCGGGCCCTGTCTGCTTTCGGCGCAGGCGCTCGGCGGCGAGATCCTAGTGAACGAGGCGGGCTCGACAGACGACACGGCGGCGCCCGTCCAGCGGCCGGGCGCGCGGGGGACACATCATCCCGGGGCGGGCGTGCGCCCGCCGCGGCGTGCCGGGGAGGAGCCAC
>CAZDUL010000036.1:0-7533 GCA_964508635.1 uncultured Allobosea sp.
CTACCGGCTCAAGAAGGCGGCCGCCCCATGATGTCCGGCATCAGGAGGGTCACCGCGCTCGTCACCCCGGTGTGGTGGGTGTGTTGGGCAGCGCCGCAGGCCGTGGCGCAAGGACAAGCGGATCCGCCGCGGCAGCGTCAGCCGGCCGTCACCATCCCGTTCCATGGCTACCCGCGCGTGCGCGTCGAGCGGCCCGAGACACCGCCGCCGCGCACCTTGCGCATCGTCACCGACGACGAGTTCCCGCCGCTGCACTTCGCCGATCCGGACGGTCAGCCGACCGGGTTCTCGGTCGAGCTGATGCGCGCGATCTGCGCCCTGCGCGCCATTTCTTGCACCATCCAGGTGCGCCGCTTCGATCTGCTGCTGCCGGCGCTGACGGCCGGCGAGGCCGATATCGTGGCGGCGGCGATTCCGGTCACGGCGGCGCTCAAGGCCCGCTTTCCGGTCAGCCGTATCTATCACCGCCTGCCGGCGCGGTTTCTGGGCCGCGACGAGACAGCCGCCGAACTGGCCGCGGCGCTGGACCGGGGCCTTGGCGGAATTCGCGTCGCCGTGGTGCGTGATACCGCCCATGCGGCCTATCTCGCCGAGCGTTTTCCTGCTGCAATCCTGCTCCCGCAACCCGATCTGGCCAGCGGTATCTCCGCGCTGGCGCGCGGCGATGCAGAGCTGCTGTTCGCGGACGGGCAGACGCTGGGCCTGAGGCTGGGTGCACGCAGCGAAGGTTTCCGCTTCGTGGGCGGGCCGTATCTCGACCCGGTCTTCTTCGGCGAAGGTATCGGCTTCGTGCTGGCGCGCGACGATGGCCAGCTCAAGCGCCATATCGACCACGCCTTGCAGACGCTGTGGGAGAACGGCACCTACGCCCGGCTTTATCTGCGCGCCTTCCCGGTCAGCCCGTTCTGAGCGGGGCCGCAAGCCGGGGGGAACGCCAGCGGGCCAAACGGTTGACGGTTCAAGAGCGGTTCGCCACAACCGCGCGCCCGCATGTCCAGACCGCGCGCACCGGCGCGCAGACCCGGGAGGTCCATCCGAAATGCCCCTCGACCCCGCTCTCATCGAAGCCGCACGCGTCTCCGCCGCCTGGCCGTTCGAGGAGGCGCGCAAGCTCGTCAAGCGCATCGAGCGGACCGGCAAGCGCGAGGTGCTGTTCGAGACCGGCTATGGTCCGTCGGGACTGCCGCACATCGGCACCTTCGGCGAGGTTGCCCGCACGACAATGGTGCGCAGGGCTTTCGAGGTGCTGACGGACGGCCGGATTCCAACCCGCCTGCTCGTCTTCTCCGACGACATGGACGGGATGCGCAAGATCCCCGACAACGTGCCCGACCCGCAGGCGCTTCGTCCGCATCTGCAGAAGCCGCTGACGGAGGTGCCGAACCCGTTCGACGGGCCGGAGGCCAGCTTCGGTCGGCACAACAACGCCAAGCTGCGCAGCTTCCTGGACACCTTCGGCTTCGATTACGAATTCGCCAGCGCCACCGACTACTACCGCGAAGGCCGCTTCGACGCGGTGCTGCTGCGCGCTCTCGAACGCTACGACGACATCATGGCCGTGATGCTGCCGACCCTGGGAGCTGAGCGACAGGCCACCTATTCGCCCTTCCTGCCGATCTCGCCCGCGACAGGCCGCGTGCTTTACGTGCCGATGAAGCATGTCGATGCGAAGGCCGGCACGATCACCTTCGACGACGAGGATGGGCGCGAGGTGACGATGCCTGTCACCGGCGGACGGGCGAAGCTGCAATGGAAGCCGGATTTCGGCATGCGTTGGGCCGCTCTCGACGTCGATTTCGAGATGTTCGGCAAGGACCACCAGAGCAATGCCGCGATCTACGACCGCATCTGCGCCATCCTCGGCGGTAATCCGCCGGAGCATTATGTCTACGAGCTCTTTCTCGACGAGAATGGCCAGAAGATCTCGAAGTCCAAGGGCAATGGGCTGACCATCGACGAATGGCTGACCTATGGCCCGACGGAAAGCCTCGCGCTGTTCATGTTCCAGAAGCCGCGCGAGGCGAAGCGGCTCTACTTCGACGTCATCCCGCGCGCCGTGGACGACTACCTGCAGTTTCTGGGATCATATGCCGGGCAGGACTGGAAGAACCGCCTCGGCAACCCGGTCTGGCATGTGCATGGCGGCAACCCGCCAGCGCCAGAGACAGTCTCCCAGGGCGGCGCGGCGGGCGATGGGGCCGCGCGCACGCAGGTCAGCTTCGGGCTGCTGCTCAATCTGGTGGCGGTGGCCAACGCCGAGGACAAGGCCGTGCTGTGGGGCTTCCTGCAACGCTATGCTCCAGGCGTCTCCCCCGCCACCCATCCCAGGCTCGATGCGCTGGTCGGCTATGCCATCGCCTATTTCCGCGACTTCCTGAAGCCGGCAAAGCGCTATCGCGCGCCCGACGCGGTGGAGGCCGAGGCCTTCCGCCGGCTCGACGCCGCGCTCGCCAGCCTGCCGGCGGACGCCACCCCCGAGATGATCCAGGATGCGGCGCTCGACGTCGCCCGCACCGTGCCGCGCTACCAGAACCTGCAGGCCAAGGGCGCGACGCCCGAGCGTCCGGGGGTCAATGGCGAGTTCTGGAAGGCGGTGTATCAGGTTCTGCTGGGCGAGGACCAGGGTCCGCGCTTCGGCTCCTTCGCTGCGATCTACGGGCTCGCCAATACCCGGGCGCTCATCGCACGCGGGCTGGATGGTTCGCTGATCGCGGAGCACGAGGCCTTCCTCCAGGGGCGCGGATGAGGCAAGCCGACGGCCCGGACGCCCCGTGGGGTGGGGCGCAGAACAGGCCGGTCCTCTCGCCAGCTGCGCCCCTGGCCCTTACTGGCTCGCCCAGATCACCCGCGCGATGAACGACACGTCGGCAAGGTTCAGCACGCGGTCGGGATGGTCGGGGTTGAGCGAGGCAAGCTCCACGGTCCTGAGCGTCTTGCGCTTCAGCTCCTTGGCCATCACTTCGCCATCCAGCGTGCGCACCACGACGCGGTCGCCGCGCCGCACGGGTGCGTTGGGCGAGACGATGATGGTATCGCCGTCACGGTAGAGCGGCGCCATCGAATCGCCGCTGATCTCCAGCGCATAGACATGGTCGTCGCCGATATCGGGAAAGGCGACCTCGTCCCAGCCATCGCCGGTGGGCAGGCCGTCATTGTCGAAGAAGCCGCCTGCGCCCGCCTGGGCGAAGCCGATCAGCGGGATGGTGCGCGGCGGGACGCTCTTGCGCGATCCGTTGGCCACGAGCGACATGAACTCGTCGAGCGAAGCGCCGGTCGCCGCCAGGACCTTGGCGAGCGACTCGGTCGAGGGCCAGCGCTCGCGCCCGTCCGCGCCGATGCGCTTGGAGCGGTTGAACGTCGTGGCGTCGAGCCCGGCGCGGCGCGCCAGCCCTGACGGGCTCAAATTGTAGCGCTCCGCCAGCGCGTCGATGGCGCTCCAGATCTGATCGTGCGAGAGCATGGGCGGCCCACCTTTCCCCATCTCGTGACGGGCGCTTATACCATAGGAATTTCAGCCCTCAAACAGACATGATACCTAGGTTATGCACAGATCGTCGATGCGGCCGGACAGATGGCGCTTGACAGCGGGCTCGCACCGTCGCTTGCCCGTCGGCCATGATCGACAGTCCATCCGCGACCGCCAGCCACCCTGCCCTGGTTTTCAAGATCCACCCGGCCGATGACTGGTCCGAAGCCGAGCGCACCGGCCGTTTCGACGGAGCGCCGATCGACCGCCAGGATGGTTTCATCCACTTCTCGACTGGCGCACAGGTGCGCGAGACCGCCGCGAAGCACTTCGCCGGCCGAGACGGGCTGCTGCTGATCGCGGTCGAGACCGCAGCGCTGGGACCAGCGCTGCGCTGGGAGCCGTCGCGCGGCGGCCGGCTCTTCCCGCACCTTTATGGATCGCTGCCCTTGGGGGCAGTGCGCTGGGTCCAGCCGCTGCCATTGGCTGGCGATGGCGGCCACCGCTTTCCGGAGGATGTGAGATGAGCGGCGTGTTCAGCCTGCTACGCCCCGTCCTCCACGCGCTCGACCCCGAGACCGCGCATCGCGCGGCCGTGATGGCGCTGAAGCTGTCGCCCCTGCGCAGACCAGCGCCTGACGACGCGCGCCTCGGCGTCGAGGCGTTCGGTCTCACCTTTCCCAATCCCGTCGGCCTTGCGGCCGGCTTTGACAAGAACGCGGAAGCGATCGATGGCGCACTCGGCCTCGGCTTCGGCTTCGTCGAGGTGGGCGGCGTCACCCCCCGCGCGCAGCCGGGCAATCCGCCTCCGCGCGTCTTCAGGCTCGCGGAGGATGGCGCCGTCATCAACCGCTATGGACTGAACAGCGAGGGCCTGGAGGCGGTGGCGGCGCGGCTGGCGGCGCGTCGCAATCGAGCCGGGATCGTCGGCGTCAACCTCGGCGCCAACAAGGACTCCGCAGACCGCGCCGGCGACTACGCGATGCTTGCGGCCAGACTCGCGCCGCTGGCGGATTTCCTGACCATCAATGTCTCTTCGCCCAACACGCCGGGCCTGCGCGACCTGCAGGCGGAGACCGCACTGGATGATCTGGTCGCCCGCACCATCGAGGCGCGGGACCGGGCGACGACAGCCGGGATGCGGCCAACGCCGGTGCTCCTCAAGATCGCCCCCGACATGGCCGAGGCCGATCTCGATGGCATCATCGCTGTGCTGCTGCGCCGCCGGATTGACGGGCTGATCATCGCGAACACGACGGTCGCGCGCCCCGCGACGCTGGCGAGCCCCCATGCCCGGGAGGCGGGCGGTCTGTCCGGCCGGCCCCTGTTCCAGCCGGCGACGCGGCTTCTGGCCCAGGCGTGGCTGCGCCTCGAGGGGCGGGTTCCGCTGATCGGCGTCGGCGGGGTCGAGGATGCGGCAACGGCGCTCGCCAAGATCGAGGCGGGCGCCAGCCTGCTCCAGCTCTACACCGCATTGATCTACAAGGGCCCGGGGCTGATCGGCGAGATCAAGCGCGGACTCGCCGCGCGGTTGGGCGCGGGCGAGCGGCTGGCAGCGCTGGTCGGATCACGCGCCGTCGCCTGGGCGGACGGCTGACCTCACCGCCGTGACAACAGACGCACCAGCAGCCAGATCGGCACCACCACGAGCGCGCCGGCGACAATCCACTCGCCAACCTGCCAGATGGCGTCGGCCCCCATGTCGAGCACGCCCTCGACGAAACGACGGATGGCGCGGAACAACCCGCGCGGACTGATCTCCAGCAGCGCCATCACCGCGCCAACGATGAGGGACAGGAACAGGAGCTTGAGAAAGACCGCGCCGGGCGAACCGCCGAGTGCGCGCTGGACCTTGGAATCAGGCATAGGACAGGCTCCGGCAGCCGCGACGCCATCCGGCGCTGGGCGACCGCTGGCGCGTGAGGGATAGGTCAGGCGGCGGAGGTCTGATCCTGGGGGGTCCAACCCGTCGCCGCGATCTTGGATGCCATAATCACGGCCTGGGTGCGGCTGTCGACCCCGAGTTTCTGCAGAATGGCGGAGACGTGAGCCTTCACGGTCGCTTCCGAGACGTTGAGTTCGTAGGCGATCTGCTTGTTGAGCAGCCCCTCGGAGACCATCATCAGCACGCGCACCTGCTGCGGCGTGAGCGTCATGAGGCGGCGGATCATGTCGGCGGTCTCGGAGTCCGAACCGGGACCGAGGTCAAGATCGGACGGGGTCCAGACGCCGCCATCGAGCACGGCCTGCACGGCCTCGCCGATTTCGGCCGGCTCCAGCGTCTTGGGCATGAACCCGGCTGCGCCGAATTCAAGACTGCGGCGGATGATGCCGCGATCGTCGGTGGCCGACACCATCATCACCGGAAGCGCCGGCAGGTTCGACCGCAGATACATCAACCCGGACAGGCCCTGAACGCCGGGGATCGACAGGTCGAGGATGACGAGATCCGCCTCGGCCACGGTCTTCTGCTGTTCGATCAGCTGCTCGAAGGAGCCGACATCGATGAAGCGCGAGCCCGCGATGCGATGCGAGACGGCCTGTTTCAGGGCGCCCCGGAACAGCGGATGGTCATCCGCCACGACGATCAGCGGGCCAGCCGCGGCGCCCTTGCCCCGCGTCGTCGCGCCGGCTTCAGAAGTGGCATCAGCCGAGCGGCTGTCTGTCATGGCGGTCGTCCCCGCAATTGTTATGTCGTTGCGAGACAGAGCCTCGCGCCATTGCGTTTGTTACGATCCTAAGGGGAAGACCCACCCCGCACAACATCCGCGCGAACGCGTGGACGGCGTCGCGAACCGACGCCGCGATGTCGGCCGCCGTCGCGATTTTGCCGCGGGTTTGTCACAGCTTAGCCTTTCGTCTGGCTGGCCCCGCCCGGACCCCTGACCTAGCATGGTTTCCATCGGTTAAAGGGGGAATTCTACCCCCGCCATGCCGAACGGGAACGGCGCGCCGAGGGGACGAGGGGCCCTGTTCAGCGTCAAGTTGGGAGACAACGCTCATGCAAGACCCGCAGAAGGTGCAGGCGCATTGGTCCGAGACCACTCGCCTCACCATGATCATGCTCGCCATCTGGGCGACCTTTTCGTTCTTCATCCATTTCCTCGCGCCGGCGCTGAACAAGATCCATATCCTGGGCTTTCCGCTCGGTTTCTACATGGCCGCGCAGGGGTCGCTGATCGTGTTCGTCGCGCAGCTCTTCTGGTTTGCCAGCGCGCAGGACAAGATCGACCGCAAGTACGGCATGGCCGAAGAAGACTGAGAGGAACTGCTCCATGGCGACCCAAGCAGCTGGCGGCTCGGACTTCACGTCCAATCTCGGCCGCGTCTACCTGATGTACACGGGCGGTTTTGCCGCCTTCGTCATCTTTCTCGCCATCCTCGAACAGGTCGGTGTTTCCAACACCATCATCGGCTACCTGTTCGTGGCCTTCACGATCGGCGTCTATGCGCTGATCGGATACATGTCCCGCACCATGAAGGCTGACGAATATTACGTCGCCGGCCGCAAGGTGCCGTCCTTCTACAACGGCATGGCGACCGCCGCGGACTGGATGTCGGCCGCGTCTTTCATCGGCATGGCAGGCACGCTCTACCTGCTCGGCTATGACGGCCTTGCCTTCATTCTCGGCTGGACGGGCGGTTACGTGCTCGTCGCTACCCTGATCGCGCCGTATCTGCGCAAGTTCGGCTGCTACACCGTGCCGGACTTCCTCGCCTTCCGCTTCGGCGGCAATGCGGCCCGCATCGCCGGCATCACCGTGCTGATGGCCTGTTCGTTCACCTACGTCGTCGCCCAGATCGTCGGCACGGGCCTGATCGGCGCGCGCCTGCTCGGCATGCCGTTCGAGCTCGCCGTGTTCGTCGGCCTCGTCGGCATTCTGGTCTGCTCGATGCTCGGCGGCATGCGTGCCGTGACCTGGACGCAGGTGGCGCAGTATATCGTGCTGATCATCGCCTACCTGGTGCCGGTGGTGATCCTCTCGACCCAGAAGTTCGGTATTCCGATCCCGCAGCTGACCTACGGACAGGTTCTGTCGCAGATCGAGGTCAAGGAGGCGCAGCTC
>CAZDUL010000037.1:0-5350 GCA_964508635.1 uncultured Allobosea sp.
CCGCCGGCCCGAGGCGGAACCCGTCGCCAAGCGCGAACGGGTCGATCCAGCCCTGCGCCGATCCTTGATCGGGCAGCCTGGCCTCGGTGAGGTGCATGGCGGCCGCCGCGATCGCCACAGCGTCTGGCTGGGCTGGCACACAGCCCAGCGCCTCCAGATTGCGGTCGATGAAGCCGGTGTCGAACGGGCCGTTGCGGAAGCCCGGATGCTCGCACAGAGCCTTGAGGAACCGCACATTGCTGCGCGGTCCGGCGACGATCGTCCCGCCCAGCGCCTCGGCCAGCCTGTCAAGTGCGCCCTCGCGCGTGGGAGCATGCGCAATGATCTTCGCGATCATCGGGTCGTAGTACGGCGTCACCTCGCCCCCTTCCTCCACGCCGGCATCGATGCGCAGGCCCGCACCGGCCTCCGGCAGCCTGAGCGCCCAGAGCCGCCCGGTCGAGGGCAGGAAGCCGCGTTCCGGCTCCTCTGCGTAGAGCCTTGCCTCGACGGCATGGCCGTTGATCGAAAGGTCGCCCTGGGCAAAGGGCAGCGTGCCGCCGGCTGCAACATGAAGCTGCAATTCGACCAGATCGAGACCGGTGATCGCCTCCGTCACCGGGTGCTCGACCTGCAGCCGCGTGTTCATCTCCATGAAGTAGAAGCGGTCGGCCCGCAGGCCCTCGCGCCCGTCGGCGATGAACTCGACCGTGCCGGCGCCGACATAACCGACGGCGCGGGCCGCCTCGACGGCGGCTTTGCCCATGGCGGCGCGAACCTCCTGCGTCATGCCCGGAGCAGGGGCCTCCTCGATGACCTTCTGGTGGCGACGCTGCAGCGAACAATCGCGCTCGAACAGGTGCACGACGTTGCCATGGCTGTCGGCGAACACCTGGATCTCGACATGACGGGGGCTGAGCACGTATTTCTCGATCAGCACGCGGGCGTCGCCGAAGGCGTTATGCGCCTCGCGCCGGGCGCTCTCGAGCGCCGCGGCGAAATCGGCGGGCGCCTCGACGCGCTTCATGCCCTTGCCGCCGCCGCCCGCCACGGCCTTGATCAGCACGGGATAGCCGATGCGCTCGGCCTCGGCGGCGAGGAAATCCGCCTCCTGACGCGCACCGTGATAGCCCGGCACGACGGGCACCGAGGCCTTCTCGACCACCGCCTTGGCGGCGTCCTTGAGCCCCATGGCGCGAATGGCCGATGCCGGCGGGCCGACGAACGCGATCCCGGCCGCAGCGCAGGCATCCGCAAAGTCGGCGTTCTCCGACAGGAAGCCATAGCCGGGGTGGATACAGGCCGCGCCGCTCGATCTTGCGATCTCAAGGATCAGGTCACCGCGCAGGTAGCTGTCCCGCGCCGGGGCGGGACCCAGCCTGTGTGCCTCGTCGGCGAAGCGCACGAAGGGCGCATCGGCGTCGGCGTCGGAATGCACGGCGATGCAACGCAGGCCGAGCCGCCGCGCCGTGCGCATGATGCGCAGCGCGATCTCGCCGCGATTGGCCACAAGGATGGAGGGCAGGCGGGACACGATCATGGTCATCGCCTGCGCTTATAGCGGCCCGCTTCGGAGCGAGCGAGAGGCCGATGCGGCGGCTGTCCGTGCGCAAATGCAGCCGCGTGCAGTGAGACCGTCACACCGCTGCCGGTCAGCCCCGATCGTCGCCGAGCACCTCGTCCTTCAGCGTCGTCAAGGCAGCGCCGTGCAGCGCGAGATAGTGGCGCAGCCAGTAGACGTAGGCGCAGGGATTGTCGCGTGCGTCCTGGAGCAGCGCGTCGAGCGGCATCAGGCGCGTTTCCGAAACCTCGGATGGCTCGGGATCGAGCCCGTCGCCCATCCGCCCGCTGTAGACATAGACCAGCTCGTTCTCGCACAGGCCTTTGTCGAGCAAGACCCGATAGCGGGCATGGAAGCCGAACCGCAACGGGCTGCTGCGGGCAAGACCGGCGCCGAGTTCCTCCCCGAGCCGGCGCCGCGCTGCATCAGGCGAGCGCTCGCCGTGGCGCGGGTGGCCGCAGCAGGTGTTGGCCCACAACCCGCCGGAGTGATACTTGCCCGAGGCCCGGCGTTGCAGGAGCACGCGGCCTTGACC
Source organism: uncultured Allobosea sp. (assembly GCA_964508635.1). GTDB lineage: Bacteria > Pseudomonadota > Alphaproteobacteria > Rhizobiales > Beijerinckiaceae > Allobosea. The sequence continues at coordinate 2,076 of CAZDUL010000037.1, forward strand.
ATCGAACAGGAAGATCGAGAAGGCGCGGTGAAGCAGACCACGCCGATGCACCTCCATCTTGCCGCCCGAACCGATGGCGTGGTTGCGCTCGTCGACAAGGATGATCGCCTCGTCGGCGCGCGGATCGACGCACGCGGCAGGCACGGTTTCCACGGGCGACGGGGGGCGGACTGCGTGAGCGGGCATGATGTGGTTTCGTGCCGTCCGGTCTGGGCAGTGCGGCGTGCGGCTGTGCCGTGACGGAGCGCCGGATCGCGCCTGTCAATCTTGTCTGACAATAGCAGTGTCGTATGCGCTGTCCAACGGGCAATCGCACGCTGCGATGCTGACGCCGCGCGCGGTTATCCCAGACGCGAGAGGTTGCCGAGGCTCATGAGATGGGCGTGGATGGCGGCGAGGTGTCCGCTGCGGAACAGCGCGATCGCGTCCGCGTCCGGCAGATCGCGCAGCTTGCCTTCGTCGACGACCATCACGCCCTCGACCCGTGCCTTGTCGCCCCCGGGCGGCTGAACATCCAGCGTCACCGGCCGCAGCAGCTGCAGCCGCTGCAATGTTTCGACCAGGCTTCCCGTTCGGCGGGCCGATTCGCGGAACTGGCCGGCGAAGCTCATGGCCTCGCGCAGGTGCGGGCTCGGCTCGCCGGCGGCGTCGAACAGAGGCTGGCCCTCCGCTTCATTGAAGCCGGGGAAGCCCGAGTCGAAGCACAGCAGCGGGTCGCGCCCCTCCACTTCGGCAAGGATGAACGGATAGCGCCGCAGATAGGCCGGCAGGTACCCGGCCTCCCAGCGGCCGTCCGCGCTGACGAAACGGTTCGCGCCGGGCCTGAGCGCCAGTGCAAACACGGGCGTGACACCATCGGGCTGACGCGCGAACAGGATCGGGAAGAACACGGCGGCCTTGGGAAACTCCTCCGCCAGCGCCGGAAGCACATGCGCCTCCCGCACGAAGCCGAACGGTTGCGCCAGCGCCTTCAGCTTCAGGCCGCGATGCAGCTCGCGGTTGAGCGGCTCGATCCTGCGATACAGGACCGGCAGCGCTCCCGGCGTCGCGGCTGGCCCATTTGCCCCGGTCTGCGCGGCGTCGGTCATGGTCTTGTCCTTCTGCTGGTGACGCGGCCGTCACGTTGCCGGACAAGCCGTTTCGCCGCCGGTCATGGCATGGGGCGCGCCGGTGGTCGTCGGCAGCGATAACGGCAAGCCCAGCTGCGAGCGCACCGCGAGATAACCAAAGCATTCTGCTTCGGTGAAGTCGCCCTGCCAGCCGACATTGTCCACCGGATCGACCGGGACGCCGAGCCGGTGGCGCAGGCCAGCCATGAGCGTGCGATTGAGCCGTCCGCCGCCGGCCACCAGCCAGCGTCGCGGTGGGCGCGGCGCATGCTGCAGTGCGATGGCGACGCTCTCCACCGTGAAGGCGCTCAGCGTCGCCGCGCCATCGGCGTCGCCGAGGGCGTCCACGATGGCCGCTCGCCGGTGGAAGTCGTTGCGGTCGAGCGATTTGGGCGGCGGCAGGGCAAAATACGGATTGTCCAGCAGCGTGCGCAGCACCGCCCGATCCACCGTTCCTGACGCCGCCAAGGCGCCATCGGCGTCAAAGGCCATGCCACGACGCCGCCTGACGAAATCGTCGATCAGCGCCGAGGCCGGACCTGTATCGAAGGCGATGACGGTCTCCCCGTCGACATATGTGACGTTGGCCACCCCGCCGAGGTTCAGCACCATGATCGGCTGGTCCAGCCTCGCCACCAGCGCGCGGTGATACAACGGAACCAGCGGCGCGCCCTGGCCGCCGGCTGCCACGTCCGCCTGGCGAAAGCGAAACACGACGGGCCGGCCGAGCCGTGTTGCCGCTCGCTGTCCATCCAACAACTGCCGTGTGAAGCGCCGCTGTGGCCGGTGCAACACCGTCTGGCCATGAAACCCGATGCAATCGAGGCTGTCGAGCGCCGTCCCGGTATCCTGTGCGAAACGCATCACGGCCTCGACATGAGCATCAGTCACGGCGCGCTCGAGCGCGACGAGCGGATCGGTCAGAGCAATTTCCGGTGCGGCGATCAGATCCAGGAGCGCGGCCTTCAGCGAAGGCTCGTAAGCATAGGTCCGGCCCCCGAGCGCGCGGACCTGCGCATCGCCATCGGTCTCCACCAGCGCGACATCGATGCCGTCCATCGAGGTGCCGCTGATCACGCCGATGGCGCGCTGGAGCCTTCTCACGTGCATGGCGAAAGCGGTGACCGATTCGCTCCTCACTGGCAAAGGCCGCGACCGTGGCGGGCGGTCCGGTCAGCGGCGCCTTGCGTAAACAGGGTGATGAGTCAGCCGCCCCGCTTCACCTCACGCCAGTTCGAGCCCACCCGCGCCGAGGGCCTCGCCCGGCTGGCCGACTTCCTGCCGCGTGCGGGCCGGACTTATGCCAATGATCGCAACAGCGATCTGGGGCCCGACAGACGCGCCAATGTGTCGGTGCTGTCGCCCTTCATCAGGCACCGCCTGATCACGGAGGAGGAGGTGCTGGCCGCCGTGCTCGGGCGTTTCTCCCTGCCATCGGCCGAGAAATATGTGCAGGAGGTTTTCTGGCGCACCTATTTCAAGGGCCATCTCGAGACCCGGCCGCAGATCTGGCAGCGATACCGTGCGGATGTGGAGCGGCTTCTGCCCGCGTTTTCGAGCGGCAGCGCCGGCAAGGCCTACAGGGCCGCCGTCGAAGGCCGAACCGGCATCGACGCTTTCGACGCCTGGGTCGAGGAGCTCGTCGAGACGGGCTATCTGCACAATCATGCGCGCATGTGGTTCGCCTCGATCTGGATCTTCACGCTGAAGCTGCCCTGGCAACTCGGGGCCGACTTCACGCTGCGCCATTTCCTCGATGGCGACCCCGCCTCCAACACGCTGTCCTGGCGTTGGGTCGGCGGGCTGCACACGAAGGGCAAGACCTATCTGGCGCGGCGCGACAACATCGCCGGCTTCACGGGCGGGCGCTTTTCGCCCGAGGGGCTGGCGCGCGAGGCCGCGCCCCTCGACGAGGAGCCGATCGGGCCGGCGCGCGCGCTGCCGCCGGTCGAGCCGTTGCCGGCAGGCCGCATCGGCCTCATCCTGCACGAGGATGATCTTCATCCCGAAAGCCTCGATCTGCCCGGTTCGATCGTCGCCGTGGCGGGAGCGACCGCAACGGCCGCGCGCTCGCCACGTGGCGTGCCGGAGAATGTGGCGCGTTTCGCCGAGGGTGCGATGGCAGACGGTCTGGCGCGCGCGGGATGCCATTTCGGGGCACCGGCC
>CAZDUL010000038.1:0-6631 GCA_964508635.1 uncultured Allobosea sp.
CACAAAGCCGAGCCGGCTCAGGAGCGAACACACTCGATCCGCAGGGAACGCACGCGCAGCCGGGGCCAGTGCCTTGGACTGAGTGTCGCGCGCGACGATAGGCAGCGCGCGACAGCGCGTGCCGTCGGTGAGGCTCGCCGCAACGCGCACGCCGATGACCAGCGCCGTCACCCACACCGGCGCATGGGTCCCGGTCCCGAGCCGCGCGCCGGCCTCCCAGGCCACCGCGCCGGAAAGCGCGAACAGCAGCGCCGTCTCCGCCAGCGCCGCCAGCGACTCGACCTTGCCATGGCCATAGTGGTGCTCGTCATCGGCCGGCCTGTCGGCGATGCGGACGGCGAACCAGGTTGTCGCCGTCGCGGCGATGTCGATGATGCCGTGCAGCGCCTCCGACATCAGCGCCAGCGAGCCCGACATGTAGGCCGCCGCCGCCTTCCACAGCGTCAGCGCCACCGATGCCACGACCGACAGGATCGCGGCGCGCTCCTTGATTGTCCGCACGCGGTCAGCGGCGTCTGGATCGGTCTGCGTCTCGGCGGCCATGGCGGGCGATGCTTTGCCCGGGGCAGGGCGGGCTGGCAAGAGGGCGCAAGCGGCCGTGGTTGACGGCGGCGGCCCGCCGGAGTCACACCCGACCCGACACAGGGCACGGCGCGCCTGCCCGCCTTTGCCAGAAACGGACTGACCCCATGAGCCTTTCCCTGTTCGGCCATCTCGCGGACGGAACGCCGGTGCGCGAGGTGACCCTCCTCAACGCGGTCGGCGCGCGCGCCACCATCATGGAATGGGGCGCCGTGGTGCGCGACCTCGTGGTGCCCGGCTCCGATGGGCCGCAGCGTGTGGTGCTGGGCTTCGACAGTCTCGACGCCTATGTGCGGCACTCGCCCCATTTCGGTGCCATCGCCGGGCGCTATGCCAACCGGATCGATGGCGGACGCTTCGTGCTGGATGGCGTGACGCACCAGCTGCCGCTCAACCAGGAGGGGCGGCACTCGCTGCACGGCGGCGGGAACGGCTTCGGCAAGCGGCCGTGGACGATCCTGCATCACGACCCAGGCTCAGTGACGCTGGGGCTGGTCTCGCCCGACGGCGACCATGGTTATCCGGGCGATCTCGCCGTCACCTGCCGTTACGCCTTGCTCGAACCGGCTGAGCTTCTGATCCAGCTGACGGCGACCACGAATCAGGCGACGGTTCTAAACCTTTGCCATCACTCGTATTTCAATCTCGACGGCTCGTGCGATATCCTCGATCACGAACTCGAGGTGAGGGCGAACCTGATGACGCCGGTCGATGCCGACCTCATCCCTACCGGCGAGATCGCGAGCGTTGCGGGCACGCCCTTCGATTTCCGCAAGCGCCGGCCGATCCGGCTGACGGACAGCGATGGCGCGCGGGTGGGTTACGACCACAACTTCGTGCGGCGCCGCGACCGCCGCCAGCCGGCACGGATGGCGGGGCTGGAGCTTGCGCCTGCCGCGACGCTCGCTTCGGCGCGCAACGGCCTGAGCATGGAGGTCTGGACGACCGAACCCTGCCTGCAGGTCTATGACGGGTTCAAGGTCAACACGCCGGTGGCAGGGCTGACGGGCGCGCCTTACGGCCCCTCGGCGGGCATCTGCCTCGAGCCGCAGCACGCGCCCGATTCGCCGAACCTGCCGCATTTCCCCTCGACCGTGCTGCGCCCCGGCGAGGTCTATCGGCAGGAGACGGCGTATCGGTTCCTGTCGCGCTAGCCCTTCACCCCGCCCTGCGTCAGCCCGCCGACCACGCGCTCCTGGAAGACGGCGATGAGGATGCAGATCGGCACGATGGCGATGATCAGCGCCGCCGAGATGATCGGCCAGGGGAAGGCGAATTCGCCCTGGTAGAGCGTGATGCCCACCGGCAGCGTGCGGCTCGCGACGCGCGGCGAAAGCGTGAGCGCCAGCAGGAACTCGTCCCAGGCGTTGACGAAGGCGAGGATGCCGGCGGTGAACACGCCCGGCGCTGTTAGCGGGATCACCACATGCCAGAGCGCGCCGAGCCGCGTGCAGCCGTCGATCATCGCCGCGTTCTCGAGGTCGCGCGGGATGTCCTGAAAGAAGGAGATCAGCACCAGCGTGCACACCGGCATCGACAGCACGGCGTAGGGGAACATCAGCGCCCACCAGGTATTGAGCAGCCCCAGGTCCCGCATCACCGAGAACAGCGGAACCATGAGCGAGATCAGCGGGAACATCGCCACCGCCAAGAGCACCGACAGGATGATGTTGGGATAGGGGATGCGCAGCCGCACCAGCGCATAGGCCGCCAGCGCCGAGACCACCACGCACAGGATGGTCGAGAGCGTTGCCACCACGAACGAGTTCCACATGAACAGGAAGATCGGCTGGTCGGTGAAGACGCGCGTGTAGTTCATGAGCGTCGGCGCGGCCGGCCAGATCGTGATCGGCAGGCGCATCAGCTCGCTCTCGGTCTTGAGCGAGGTGAACAGGATCCACAGCGCCGGGAAGAAGCCGTTGATGGCCACGATCGCGCCGGCGATCAGCGTCATCTTCCTCGGGGAGGGAAACCGCATGGCGTTCATCAGTGCCTCCCGGCGCTCGGGTCGCGGCGCGTGTGGCGCAGATAGAACGAGGTGAGGATGGCCGAGACGATGAACATCAGCACCGCCAGCGTCGAGCCGTAGCCGAAATCGAGCGAGTCGATCGTGGTCTTGTGGATATACATCGCCAGCGTCTCGGTGGCGTTGCCGGGGCCGCCATCGGTCATCGCCTTGGGGATGTCGAAGGTCTGGATGGCGGTGATGGTGCGGAAGATCAGCGCCACGATGATCGCCGGCATCAGCATCGGCAACGTGATCTCGCGGAACTGCTGCCAGCGCGAGGCGCCATCGACCTCGGCCGCCTCGTAGAGCGATTTCGGGATGGTCTGGAGGCCCGCCAGCAGCACCAGCGCGGCGAAGCTCGATGTCTTCCAGATGATCGCGACGCAGATGGCGAAGAAGGCCGGGCCCTCCTGCGTCAGCCAGTTGACCGGCGAGAAGCCGAGCCAGATCAGGACGTTGTTCACAAGCCCCTGCTGGTATTCGAAGAACCAGCGGAAGATGAGGCCCGCGAACACCAGCGGCAGCGCCCAGGGCAGGAGAAGCCCGAGCCTGACCGGCCACTTCACCCGGAAGGGCTGGTTGGCGAGCAGCGCCAGGCCCAGGCCCACCGCGACCGCGCCGGGCACGGTGACTATGACATAGAGCGCCGTGTGCCAGGTCGCGTCCCAGAAGCGCTCGTCGCCCAGCGCCTTCCCGTAGTTCTCGAAGCCGATCCACGGCCGCGCCATCCAGGGCTCCGTCAGCTTGTTCTCGCTGAACGACATGCGGATCAGGCTGGCGATGGGATAGAGCACCACGCCCGTCAGCAGCAGGAAGGCGGGCGCGAGCAGCGCGAAGCCCAGCCGGCGCTCGGAGCGTTCGAGAGGTGACAGGCGCAGGGTCATGGCGCTCCTCGACGGGTCGGCGTCATGGCCGGGTCTCGCCCGGCCATCGCGTGCGCGGAGGGGAATCCCCGGGGCAGGCCCGGGGATGACGGTATGCCGTCACCGGATGACCTGCCCGAGATCGCGGGTCATGTCGGCGAGCGCCGCGTCGGCGGTCTTGGAGCCGGCGAGGAAGGCGTTCATGTTGGTGCGGATGATCTCCGACACGCGCGGATAGGCGGGCGAGACAGGCCGTGCGCGGGCGGTCTGCACCACGGGAAGCGCCTGCGCGAACCAGGGGTTGGCCTTCAGCACGTCGGGGTCACTGTAGACCTCCGGGAACACCGGCAGATGCGAGGCGGCGATCGCCTGCATCTTCGACACCTCCGGCGAGGACAGGAACATGGCGAAGTCGAACGCCGCCTTCTTGTTCTTCGAGAAGGCCGAGACGGCCAGCTGCCAGCCGCCGATGCAGGTGGCGGCGCGATCGGGCGTGAAGCCCGGCAGCGGCACGACGCCCACCTTGTCCTTCACCTGGCTGTCGGCGTCGTTCTGGGTGCGGGCCCAGACATAGCCCCAGTTCATCGCGAAGATCAGGTTGCCGGCCTGGAAGTTCTGGCGGATCCTGTCGGTCGGGATCTCGGCAAGGTTCGGCGGGGTGACGTTGGCGGCCTTGAGGTCGGCCCAGAGCTGGAACGGGCGGCGCGCCTCGGGTTTGCCGAGGTTGAGCCGGCCATTGGCGTCGGTCAGGCTGCCGCCGGCTCCCCACATCGGCACCAGATAGGTGCAGACCGTGCCCTCGATCGGCGCGCCGGCGGTCTGGAAGCCCGACAGGTTGGGGTTTCCTTCCGCCTGCTGGATCTTCACGGCCGCGGCCTTGAGCTCGTCCCAGGTGCGCGGCGGCTGGACATTGTGCTTCTCCAAAAGGTCCTTGCGATAATAGAGGAACTGCGCGTCGGCGAAGTAGGGCAGGGCGATGACGCGGCCGTTGACGATGTTGGCCTCGCGGTAGGCCGGCAGGTAGCGGGCCATGATCCTGTCCCTGTCCGCGCCGAGGAAGGCGTCGAGCGGCTCGGCCCATTGCGCCGCCGCCCACTGCGCCGGGCGGATGACGTCGATGAGGATGACGTCGAGCGCGGAGTCCTTCGAGGCGAGAACCGTGTTGAGGTATTGCTGCTGCTGCTCGGAGGTGGCGCCACCGACCTCCACCTCGATCTTCACGCCGGGCGTGCGCTTCTCGTATTCGTCGGCGATCTTGCGCATCACATCGGGGCGCTGCTGGCCGCCGGTGAAGATGCGCAGCGTGGTCTGCGCGAGCGCGCTGGTGGCGACGCCCATGGCGAGCGTGAGCCCGAGCGAGAGCTTGAGAAGGTCGCGTTTGAGCATGGTTTCCTCCGGGTGCTTGTCGTTGGTCTGCGGCTCAGGCGGCGAGCGCCCGGCCGCTCTCGGCTTCAAACAGGTGCATGTCGGGCATCGCCAGAGACACGGTGATGGCCTGCCCCGGCCGCACGCCCGCCTGCGGCGGGAAACGGCCCGTCAGGTTCGCGCCGCCGACCTGCACGAGCGCGAGCGTCTCGGCGCCGAGCGGCTCGAGGATCTGCACCGTGGCCGGCACGCTGGCATGGCCGGGCTCCGACGCCGCCCCGAGGCGGACATGCTCGGGGCGGAATCCGGCATCCAGCTTCGATCCCGGAACGAGCCCTTTCGGAGCCGGAAGGGCGAGCCCGTCCGCCATGTCGAGGCGGCTGGCGTCGGCCGAGACGGTGACGCGGGCGAAGCTCATCGGCGGCGAGCCCATGAAGCCGGCGACGAAGCGGGAAGCGGGCTTGCGGTAGATGTCGTCCGGGCAGGCGAACTGCTCCAGATGGCCGCCGCGCAGCACCGCGATGCGGTCCGCGAGCGTCATCGCCTCGACCTGGTCGTGCGTGACGTAGACGATGGTGGCAGCGAAGCGCTGGTGCAGCTTCTTGATCTCGATGCGCACCTCGGCGCGCAACTGCGCGTCGAGGTTGGAGAGCGGCTCGTCGAACAGGAACACCTTCGGCCGGCGCACGATGGCGCGGCCCATGGCGACGCGCTGGCGCTGGCCGCCGGAGAGCTGGCCGGGCTTGCGGTCGAGCAGATGGCCGATCTGCAGGATGTCGGCCGCCTCCTTCACCCGCGCCGCGATCTCGTCGGCGGGCGTGCCGCGCATCTTCAGGCCGAAGGCCATGTTGTCGAACACGCTCTTGTGCGGATAGAGCGCGTAATCCTGGAACACCATGGCGATGTCGCGGTCGCGCGGGGCAAGATCGTTGACCACCGTGCCGCCGATGTCGATGGTCCCGCCGGTCACCGATTCCAGCCCCGCCACCATGCGCAGCAGCGTGGACTTGCCGCAGCCCGACGGGCCGACCAGCACCACGAACTCCCCGTCGCGCACGTCAAGGTCGACGCCGTGGATGACCTCCACCTTGCCGAATGCCTTGCGCACCTTGCTGAGCCGGATGGCAGCCAAAGCCCGCTCCCTCGCCGTTCCCACGGCGCCTCTTGCGTTTCCCTCGCGCCTCTTGCCGGGCGCCCTCTCCCGATCGTGACCCGACGCGATGCAAAGCGCCAGTGGGCACGACCTCCACAATAGGACAAGTCTTATATAAGACACAAGACCCTTGAGCTTTGCGGTCGCGACGGCTAGAACCGGGGGCGTTGGCGGTCCGCGGCCAGCGGCGCGGTCCCCGCCGGAACGTGGCGCTTCGCCCGTTCCGTCCGTCGCAGGTTCTCGGGTCTTTTCCGCCGCCATGGCTGCCGTTCTCTGCTCCGGCATCGCTGTTCTCGACTTCGTCTATGGCGTGCCTGTCATGCCGACGAAGGCGGAGGAGTACCGCTCCAGCGCGCTCGAGGTGGTGGGAGGCGGCAGCGCGGCCGACGCGGCTGTCGCCATTGCCCGGCCCGGTGGCGAGGCTGCGCTGGTGACGCGGCTGGGCGACGATTCGACCGGCGATGCTGTCCGCGCGGAACTCGTGGCCGAGGGCGTCGATCTGTCGCTTTCGCTGCCGCTCGCCGGGCGCAGATCGCCAACCTCCGCGATCCTTGTCCGTCCGGCCGGCGGCCGGATAATCCTGTCATACTCCTATCCGGACATTCCGCTGCGCCCCGCCTGGCTGTCTTGCTCTTATACGACTATTACGCGTCCTACGGT
>CAZDUL010000039.1:0-6118 GCA_964508635.1 uncultured Allobosea sp.
GCCAGCGCATGGTACAGGGCCAGAGACAGGGTCAGGGACCTGGGCGCGGGCAGTGGCGTGGCCCCGGAGGCTGAGCTCCTGACCTCTATGGCGGAGCGCTGGCGGGAATGACCCATGGAGAAGGGGCTGGGCAACCGTGCCGACGGTTGGCCAGCCCTCGTTCAGCCGGCGTCGCCTCGACGCCCTTCAGGCTTGTTATGTTATTTCATCCTTGACATGCGGATGATGGCAAATACGCATGGCGGCGAGGGGATGGTGTCGCCGGTGGCACAACGAAACCCCGCATCAACGCATCAATGAGGGAGATCGTGATATGCGCTTTTCGGCCTTTGGGTTGGCATTCGCCGTGGCCTGTTCAGTGTTCACAGGTGTCGCCCACGCCCAACCGATGCAGACGCCTGAACAGAAGGGCCTGTCTGCCCCCGTCATCGCACTGACGCCCGTGCTGATGAGGAGTGTCGATGCTCTCAAGCTGGACGACAAGCAGAAAGAAGAGCTGAAGGTCTGGGTGTCGACCAAGCCGCAGATCCGCGCTGCCCTCGAAGACGAGGTTGCTGCCGACCGGGCGAAGTTGCGGGCCATGATCGCAGGCAACGCGCCGCGGGCCGAGCGCGAGGCTTTGGCGAAAACGATCGGCGCGAATGAGACGAGGCTCATCATGATGCGGTCAGACTGCGTCGATCATTGGCGCGCCGCCCTCTCGCAGGACCAGTTCGCCCAGCTGCTAAAGCTGGCCGGGGTCACGAACTGACGGCGTCGACCCGCAGGTGCCGATTTCCGCTTCCTCCTTTCGACGACTCGCAGCAGTCTCGACCTGTCGGCGCTCCCGCCGTCGCAAGTCAGAAAGGAGGTGATCCAGTGTCTCATTGTCACTCATCGTGGTCCAAGAAGGCCTGGACATCCCCGTTCGAGGGGCAGGGCTTCTGAGCGGATCGCGATCCGACAATGCCTTCACAAGTCTGGGAAGGGGCGGCGCGCGACCAGCGCCGCCCCTTCTGCCGTCTGGACCGGCCAGGTGGGGCAGCGCGCGGGGCGTTCTGCCATGTCGGCGAGGCCCTTGCGCGGCGGGCGCCTGCCCGGCACACTGCGGATGGGCGGCGTGTGATCAGGGGCTGCATGTGGGCGTGACGACATCGAACAGCTTGAAGCCTCTCGCGGACATCGACCGTGCGCATGGCGGCCGGGATGGCCTCGCTCAGCTGGATCGCCGCTGGTTCCTCGGGCATGGGGCTGCCGGCCTCGGTCTGCTCGGGCTCGGCGGATGCGCGACCACCGACGCACTGAGCCTCGCCGAAGTGCAGGCGATGTATGGCCCGGTTCCGACGGAGAAGTTTCCGATCCCGGCCGTTGATGTGAGCCGCATCGACCCGAAATACTATCGCCGCACGGTGTCCTATGACACCGGCGAGGCTCCCGGCACGATCATCGTCGACCCTGGCAATTACTACGTGTATCGCGTGGAAGGCGAGGGCAAGGCCACGCGCTACGGGGCCAATGTCGGGCGCGACGGCTTCCGCTGGCACGGCGAGGCTTATGTCGGTCGCAAGGGCGAATGGGCGACGTGGACGCCGCCGAAGGAGATGATCAAGCGCCAGCCGGAGGTGGCAAAATGGGCTCGCGGCATGCCCGGCGGCCTCGACAACCCCCTCGGTGCGCGCACTCTCTATCTCTACCAGAACGGGCGTTACACCCTCTACACGATCTACGCCTCCAGCGACCCCGACTCGATCGGCAACGGCGTCACCAGCGGATGCATCGGCCTCATCAGCCAGGACATGCTGCATCTGTATGAACGCACCCCGGTCAAGACCAAGGTCATCGTGCTCCCCGCCTGATGCCTGCGCGTCAGCGCAACGCCAGATGCCGCGTCAGCCGCTGCTCTGCCGCGTTCCAGACGCGCCGGATGAGCTCGACCACAGCGAGGTAGAGGACGGCTGCATAGAGGTAGATCGACAGGTCGAAGGAGCGGGCGAAGGCGAGGCGGGTGGCTCCCATCAGGTCGAACAGCGTCACCAGCGAGGCGATCGAGCTCGATTTCAGCATGGTGATGAGCTCGTTGCCGAGCGGGCGCAGCGCCACGATCATCGCCTGCGGCAGGATGACCAGCCGGAGGGCCTGCCAGCGGTGGAGGCCCAGCGCCGCCGCGCCCTCGAACTGGCCTCTGCCGATCGACTGGATGGCGCCGCGGAAGATCTCGGCCTGATAGGCGGCGGTGTTGGCGGTGAAGGTCAGCAGCGCGCAATAGAACGGCTCGCGAAGCAGCCACCACAGCCCGATCTCCTGCCAGAATGGCCGGAACTGGCCGAGCCCGTAATAGACGAGGAAGAGCTGGCAGAGCAGCGGCGTGCCGCGAAACAGCGTGGTGTAGCCCGTCACCATGGCGCCTGCCCAACGGGAGCCGTAGCAGCGCACCAAGGCCAGCAGCAGGCCGAGCGCGCAACCGATGCTGACCGAAATAGCCGTGAGTTGCAGTGTGATCCACAGGCCGGTGGCCATGCGGCAGCCATAGCGCTCGAGCACCTCGTGGCCGATCAGCCAGCCGGGGTATTCGCACCAGGTCATGGCATGTCCCCGTTCATCGGCTGAGTCCCGCAGCGGTGTGCCCGCGGTTGGCGCGCTGCTCAAGGCGGTCGAAGAACCACCAGCTGACGAGGCTGAAGGCGAGATAGATCAGCATCGCCAGTCCGAAGAACAGGAAGGGTTCCTTCGTCACGACATTGGCACGCGCGGTGATGAACATCAGGTCCGGCAGCGTGATGACCGAGACCAGCGAGGTTTCCTTCATCAGCACCATCCAGTTGTTGCCGAGGCCGGGCAGGGCCACGCGCATCAGCTGCGGGAGCACCACGAGGCGGAAGGCCTGGCCGCGTCTGAGGCCGAGCGCCGCGGCCGCCTCGCGCTGGCCCTTCGGAATGGCATTGAGCGCGGCGGCCCAGACTTCGGACGAGAAGGCGGCGAGCACGAGACCGAGCGCGATCATCCCCGCCAGGAAGGGGGACATCGAGAAGGTGCCCAAACCCAGCGCCTCGAACAGGCGCTGGATGCCGATCTGCGCGCCGAAATAGACCAGATAGAGCGTGAGCAATTCCGGCACACCGCGAAACACCGTCGTGTAGACGGTGGCGAACCAGCGCGCGAGGGTGCTGTCGGAGCGCGCCATCAGCGCCACGCCGAGGCCAAGCGCGAGGCCGAAGGGGAGCGTCGCCAGCGCGAGGCTGATGGTGATGCCGGCCCCCTGCAGGATGGCGAGGCCCCAGCCGCCATCGCCGAAGCCGATCAGATGCAGCTTGTCGAGCATCGGCTGCCCGCGTTTTCAAGGCGCAAGGAGGGCGGCGCCCACCGCACGGACCGCGCGGCGAGGCGAGGGGACGCCGTCAACCGGCAGGCACCGACCGGTGAGCAGGCGCAAGGTCGTTCTCACCGGCCAGGCCAGCGGCTGCCCCCGATCAGTTCACGATGGCGGGCTTCTTCAGCCACTTCTGGGCGTGACGGTCGAGCGAGCCGTCCTTCTTGGATTCGGCGATGGCGGCGTTGAGCTTGGCGCGCAGCGCGTCCGAACCCTTGCGCAGCGCCATGGCGACGCCCGGCCCGTGGATCTCCGGATCGCGCGGGATGTTGCCGATGATCCGGCAGCAATCCTTGCCCTTGCCGTTGACGAAGGTTTCCAGCGCCTCGCGGTCGGCGACGATGAAGTCGACGCGGCCGTTCTGCAGGTCGAGGTTGGCCTCCTCCTGGGTCGGGTAGGGCCGAAGCGTCGAGTCCTTGTAATACTTCTCCAGCCAGTTCATGTGGATGGTGGAGCCTTGCGCGCCCCAGGCCTTGCCGCGGGTGGCGGCAGGCGAGAAGTCGTTCGTGGTCACGGCCTTGGTGGTGGCCACCGCGATCGGGGATGCGGTGTAGACCTCGGTGAAGTCGACGCGCTTCTGACGCTCGGGCGTGGCATTCATGCCGGCGACGATGACGTCATACTTGTTGGCGAGCAGCGCGGGGATGATTCCGTCCCAGTCCTGAACGACCCAGGTGCACTTCACCTTCATGATGCGGTCGCAGAGATCGTTCATGTAGTCGATCTCGAAGCCTTCGAGCTGCTTCTGGGCGTTGAGGTTGTTGTAGGGAGGATAGGCGCCCTCCGTGCCGATGCGGATTTCGGTGATGGCCTGCGCCTGCGCGCCCGCCGCCCCGGCGATCACGAACGCGGCGACTGTCGCTAACCTGGCAATGATCTTCATGTGAAGGCTCTCCCCTCGACCCGCGCCGAACGGGTCGTGTCTCAATCTCGTCATCTGCGCCGCGCGAAGCGTCTTCGCGAAGCTGGCAGTCCGGCTTGTCGTGCAGACGCCTCTGGCCGTCCGCACAGCCAGCTTACGGGCTTGGTTGTGCGGCGCAAGGGCGTTTGTCGCTGTGCGTCCGGCCCGGCGCTTCGTTCGCGATCGCCTCGGCCACCTCCCGCTGCAAGGCCGGTATGACCTCGGCCTCGAACCACGGGTTCGCCTTCAGCCAGCCGGTGTTGCGCCAGGAGGGGTGCGGCAGCGGCAGGAGGCGAGGCGTGCGGGGCGCGGCAAGGATCGCTCGCCAGTCCGCGACCGTGGCGGTCAGCCCGCCGCGGCGTTCGGGCATGTGCCAGCCTTGCGCATACTGCCCGATGCACAGGATGAGACGCAGGGCCGGCAGCGCCGCGAAGACGGGCGCCCGCCAGCGCATTGCGCATTCCCGGCGCGGCGGCAGGTCGCCGCCCTTGGCGTCCTGGCCGGGAAAGCAGTGGCCCATCGGCACGATGGCCACGCGCGAGGCGTCGTAGAAGGTCGCCTCGTCGAGCCCGAGCCAGCGGCGCAGCCGCACGCCCGAAGCATCGGTGAAGGGCCGGCCGCTCGAGTGGGCGCGCGTGCCCGGGGCCTGGCTGGCGATGCACAGCCGTGCGGTGCTGCTGGCCTGGATGATCGGGCGCGGCTGATGCGGCAGTGGCGGGCCGAACATCGGCGCATCGCGGCACAGCCGGCAGGCGCGCAGGTCATCCAGCAGCGCGTCGAGAGCGGGGGACTGAGGCCTGGTCATCAGGCCTCAGATGGCGTCATGGCCCGCCATGAAAAAGGGCCGCTGGCGGCATGCCGGCGGCCCCGAGGTCTGAACGTCGCAGGTGAAGTCGGGAGGAACAATCAGACAGTAGCCGCTCCAGCGGTGCCATGGTATCGGGGCCGATACCTAACGGCCTGATCGGGGCTGCGGGGCTATGCTTACGTAGTCGCCGCGTTGTCCGGCGGATCTTCGGGCGATCGGCCGCTCTCCATTCATCGGAGGGACAGCACGCGCACCCGGCGCGGTGTCGCGGCGATGCTGGCGACGGCCCCTCAAACCAGCGCTGGTCCCCCGTGTTGTTCGGTCGGCGCATCGGGCAGGGAGCGTGTCGATCAGTGTGCGCCGTCACGTGGATGCAAGGCGCGCCATTCGGCGGGGCGCTGGAAGGCGCCCGCCCAAAGTCCGCGGGCGGCATCGCGCGCCTCGGCCTCCTCCCGCTTGTAGCGGCCAAAGGCCAGCGCCTGGCCCTGCCGCACCATTTCGGCGTTCAGGTCGATCTCGCCGCGCCGGCACAGCGCCAGCGCCCGCCCGAAGCGGTCGCGCCCTTCCACCGTGCAGCGCAGGGCGCCCTGCTGGGTCTGGCGGCGCAGCCAGGCCTTGGCCTCGACTCCGCAGGCGTAGTCCCTGCCGGCGCGGGTCTGACACCATTGCGCCAGTTCGGGCGCATCAAGGCCGATCAGCCTGATCTCGACCCCGGAGATTTGCAGCGAGTCCCCGTCGATGGCCTCGGCGAAGCCCGCAATCTCCTGCGGCGGGACGAGCCTTCGCTCGATCTCGCGCACGCCGAGCACGAGCAGCGCGACGACGCCGGCGGCGGCCAGCCAGTCGATCGGCTTCAGTCGCGCGGCGACGCCCCGCCAGCGGCGAAGGCCACCGGCTCCGGGCCGGAGGGGCGGTCGTGCGACGGGAACGCGGCCACGCATCAGCCAGACCGTGACGATTTCCGGTCGGGGTCCAAGCGGAGGCGGCGATCCCGAACAGGGCTCCGGCCGTCAAGAAGGCCCGGCTCTAAGACACATCTCCGAGCCCGCGGGCCCGTAATCGG
>CAZDUL010000040.1:0-6690 GCA_964508635.1 uncultured Allobosea sp.
GCGCCGATGTCGCGCCCGCGCGCCGAGCGGATGCCGGCCGTGACCGTTCCACCGAGCCCAAACGGGTTGCCAACCGCGATCACCCAGTCGCCGATGCGCGCGCTGCCGGAGGCGAAACGCACGAAGGGAAAATTGCCGCCCTCTTTCACCTTGAGAAGGGCAAGCACGGTGCGCGGATCGGAGCCGACGACCCGGTCATCCAGCGTGCGCCCGTCATCGGTGATCAGCTGCACCTCGACCGCGTTGGCGACGACATGGTGATTGGTCACAACGAAGCCGTCGGCCGAGATGAAGAAGCCGGAGCCCTGGCTCATCTGCATCGGGCGGTTGCCGCGCTGTCCCGGCAGGCCGCGATCGCGGAAGAAGCGCTCCATTCCGGGCGGAAGGTCGTTCATCTCGGGTGCGTCGGGGCCCTGCGCCCGCACCCTGACGGACACGACCGCAGGCTTCACCTGCTCGACAACATCCGCGAACGAGGCCGGCCCGGCGGAGAAGGCGCGCGCAAGCGCTGGCTGCGTCAGCTGCGGCGCGACAGGCAGGACCGACAGCGTCAGCGCCGTCGCGGCGGCAGCAGCGCCGGCATACAGAGCAGCGCGACCGAGAACGGAGCGAACCGGACGCAACGTGGAAACGGGAGCGGACGAAACGGGGGACGACATGCGATCTCTCCAGAGGTTCACCAGGCCGGACCTGACCCGACCGTTGAACGCACATGTCGCAAACCGGGGTTTACCGCCCCATCGCGGCGGCATGAAAGCTTGGTAAGGTTTCAGCCCTTGCCGGCGAGGATACGGTCAAGCTCGGCCTTCTCGGCCTCGCTGAGCGCGGTGCCGACAGGCTTGCCGACACGCTGGCGGCGCAGTTGCCATAGCCCGACGGCTCCGGCTGCCAGCACCAGGAACGGCCCGCCCCAAAGCAGCGCCGTATGCCAGCCGATCGGCGGGCGCAACAGGACGAATTCACCATAGCGCGCCACGACGAAGGCCTTGACCTCGCGGTCGCTGTCGCCGGCCCTGATGCGGTCGCGCACCAGCGTGCGCAGGTCGCGCGCCAGCGGGGCGTCGGAATCGTCGATCGACTGGTTCTGGCAGACGAGGCAGCGCAGCTCGGCGGAAATCGCGCGGGCGCGCTGCTCCTGCACCGGGTCCGGCAGCCGCTCGCCCGGCGTCACCGCACCGGCCGGGACCATCGCAAGCATCGACAGCCCGATCAGCAGCGACGCGATGAAGGGTGACCGTGCCATCGCTGTCCTCACTCCGCCGGCGCCGGCGCAACACCGCGCGGTGCGCGGGAGCGCGCTGGAGCAGCAATTCGGAAGCGGCGGTCGAGCAGGGAGAGGCCCGCGCCCAGCGCCATGATCACGGCGCCGATCCAGATCAGCAGCACCAGCGGTTTCGTGTAGAGCCTCACGCCGAGCCCGCCGTCGGGCTGCACCTCGCCGACGCTCACATAGACCTGGCTCATGCCGAAGGTGCGGATGCCGGCCTCGGTCGTCTGCATGGAGTTGCGGGTGATGAAGGTGCGCTTCATCGACTCGACGACGCCCTGATCCACGCCATCCTTCTCGATGCGGAAGCGGCCCACCATTTCGCGGTAGTTGGGCCCGGTGCGCGGAAACACCCTCTCCAGGACGATCGTGGTCGAGCCCTGCGCGAGCCGGTCGCCCGGCTTCATCACCGCGATCTGCTCGGTGTTCCATGCCGTCGCCGCGATGCCGATGACCGTGACGCCGACGCCCGCATGGGCGATCGCCGTGCCCCAGGCCGAGCGCGGAAGGCCCAGGGCGCGCGACCAGATGGCCCTGGCGCTGGAGGCGCGGGCCACGATCCGCTCACCCAGATCCCAGAACGCGCTCGCGATCAGGAACACGCCGAGCCCGATGCCCAGCGGCGCCGCAACCGGCCCGCCATGGGTGAAGGCGAAGATCAGGATGGTGGCACCGATCGCGACCGCGATCGCGACCAGCATGCGCTGGGCCGCGCCGAGCAGGTCGCCGCGCTTCCAGGCCAGCGCCTGGCCGAAAGGCAGCAACAGCAGCAGCGGGATCACCAGCGGCAGGAAGGTGGCGTTGAAGAAGGGCGGACCCACCGAGATCTTGGCGCCGGTGAGGCCCTCCAGCGCCAGCGGGTAGAGCGTGCCGATGAACACGGCGGCGGTGGCGGCGGAGAGGAACAGGTTGTTCACCACCAGCGCACTCTCGCGCGACACCGGCGCGAACAGGCCACCCTGTTTCAGCAGCGGAGCGCGCCAGGCGAACAAAGCCAGCGACCCGCCGATGAAGAACAGCAGGATGGCAAGGATGAACACGCCGCGCTGCGGATCGGTGGCGAAGGCGTGCACCGAGGTCAGGACGCCCGAGCGCACCAGGAACGTGCCGAGCAGCGACAGCGAGAAGGTCAGGATCGCAAGCAGGATCGTCCAGACCTTCAGCGCGTCCCTCTTTTCCATCACGATCGTGGAATGGATCAGTGCCGTGCCGGCGAGCCACGGCATCAGCGACGCGTTCTCGACCGGATCCCAGAACCACCAGCCGCCCCAGCCGAGCTCGTAATAGGCCCAGTAGGAGCCCATGGCGATGCCGAGCGTGAGGAACAGCCAGGCCACCAGCGTCCACGGCCGGACCGCACGCGCCCACACCGCATCGATGCGTCCGTCGATCAGGGCCGCGACGGCGAAGGCGTAGGTGATGGAGAAGCCGACATAGCCGATGTAAAGCAGCGGCGGATGGATCGCGAGGCCGGGATCCTGCAGCATCGGGTTCAGGTCGAGGCCTTCGGGCGGCGGCGGATCGAGCCGGTTGAACGGGTTCGAGGTGAGCAGCAGGAACAGCAGGAAGGCGATCGTGACGGAGGCCTGCGCCGCCAGCGTGCCGGCCCTGAGCCGCTCCGGCAATGACTTGCGCGAGAGCGCCACCAGCGCCCCGAACAGCGCCAGGATCAGAACCCAGAGCAGCATCGAGCCCTCGTGGTTTCCCCAGACGCCGCTGATCTTGTAGATGAACGGCTTGGCCGAGTGGCTGTTCTCGACAACGTTCTGCACCGAGAAGTCGGAGACGATATAGGCGTGGGTGAGGATCGCGAATGCAATCAGCACCAGCGCGAACACCCCGAGCGCCGCAGGCTCGCCGACACGGGCAAGCGCCAGATCGTTGCGCCGCACGCCCCAGATCGGCACGACCATCTGCACCAGCGACAGCCCCAGCGCCACGGCGAGGGCGAAATGCCCGATCTCGATCAGCATCGTCTCGTTCGCCTCGTTCGGTATGGAGCCGGTCAGGATTGCGGTTTGCCGCCGGCCTGCCAGTGGCCCTGCTTCTTCAGCGTGTCGGCGACCTCGCGGGGCATGTAGTTCTCGTCGTGGCGGGCCAGCACGCTGTCGGCCTTGAACAGGCCGCTGGCCTGCAGGACGCCCTCGGCGACCACGCCCTGCCCCTCGCGGAACAGGTCTGGCAGGATGCCGGTATAGGTCGCCTTCACCTCCCTGTTGGTGTCGGTGACGATGAAGGTCACCGTCTGGCCCGGCCCGCGCACGATCGAGCCTTCCTTCACCAACCCGCCGAGCCGGAAGCGTTGGCCGGGCGCAATGCCCTTTTCCACCACATCGCTCGGACCGTGGAAGAACACGATCGTGTCGCGCATGGCGAACAGCACCAGGCCGGCGGCTGACGCCAGCACGACGCCGCTGGCGCCAAGGATCGCGAGACGCCGCTGCTTTCGGGTCATGGCTTGAACTCCAGTCCGGTATCCTTCGCGATGCCCGCCAGAAGGCCGTTCGGATCGCCCCCCAGCGCCGCGCGGGCGCGCATCAGGGAGGCCTGCGCCTTGTCGCGCTCGCCGAGCGCCACCTGGGAACGCACCAGGCGAGCCCAGTCCTCGGCCGAACCGCCCTGCGCTGCAAGCCTCTGTGCCAGGGCCTCGACCATGCCGCGGATTGCCTCCATCTGCTGGGCCTGCGGCAGCGCCGCGATCGCCTCGCCGCCGGGAGGAATCGCTTCGAGCCGCGCGATGCGGTCGCGCACGACGCTGGCCCAGGGCGCATCCGGCGCAGCTTCGGCAAGCAGAGCGCGCAGGGCGGCGAGCGCGCCCTCGCGGTCGCCATCCTGCTCGAGCGCACGCGCCAGGTAATAACGGCCCTTTGGGTTGAGCGGGGCGAGCTTCGCGGCCTCCTCGAAGGCCTGCCGCGCGTCAGCGGTGACCACGCCGTTGGCCGCCAGCGTGCGGGCCTCGCCCACATCCACCAGCCGCTCCATGGTGGGCCCGAGATGGATCGCCGCATTGGCGAAGGCCCGGGCCGCATCGTCGTAGCGGCCGGCGCGCAGATAGACCGGCGCGATGATCTCCCAGCCGCGTCCATCCCCGGGATTGAGCTGGAGATGTGTCTCCACCCGCGACAGCGCGACCGCCATGTCCATGCGGGCCGGATCGGTCGAGATCCGCGCAGCCAGCGGCTGGGCCGGCAACTGCGGCGATCCCTTGGCCGTGTAGATCGACAGCGCCACCAGCGGCACCGTCGACAGGATGATGGCGGAGGCCGCACGCCGCCGGCGATAGGTCGCTTCGCCGACCATGTCATCGACCTCGCTCTCGCTCTTGCTCGCGAGAATCAGCCGCCGCGCGGCTTCGGCCCGCGCCAGCTCGGCATCCGCCTCGGAGAGAAGCCCGCGATCGATGTCGCGCGCGATTTCGGCGAGCTGCGCATCGTAAAGGGCGCGCGCATCCACGGTCGTGACGGCCCGCGCCGAGCGCCGCGCAAGCGGCTTCAGCGCGGCAATCGTCGCCGCTGCGAGGATGAGCGCAAAAATGATCCAGATCAGCATGCGCTGTCCTTACAGTCGAATGCCGCCCCCGACACCTCCCAGATCGGCGACAAACCGTCACGCGCGGCCTTCTGCGCCGCCTGCGATGGTGACGTCCCGTCGTCGCTCCGGCCTTGATTTCCCCCAATCCCGTTGCGCCGCCACAGCCCGTTCCCCTGACCCGCTGCGCCCAGCCGTCAAGATAGATCGTATGCGCATGGTCCCTGCAAGACCCGGTTCCCTGCGCAGCGGGCTCGATCAAGCCGGAATGCCCGCGCGGGCTGTGCTATGGGACGCGCCGCCCGGCTTTGGCAGCGCTGACCCCGGCGGCGAAGGCCCGTTCGCGGCTCGCCTTGTCCAGCGCCGGAACTCACGGACCGCCAAGCCAGCCGCCGAGCTGCGGCGGCGAGGTTGCACACCATCGCCGCGGCAAGCACGGGCAGGACGGCAAGAACACGACGCGACATGGCCAAAACATTTGCACACCGCCAGCATCGCGGCGCGCGTCAAGATGACGCTGGCCCGAGGCCCTCCCCCGGCAACCGGCCTCTTGCCGATTCTCGCCCCGCTCACACCGCCGGCAGCAGGATGCGCACCCGCAGCCCGCCGTCCCCTTCAGCGCCCCCCGGCGCATCCTCGAGCGTGATGCGCCCGCCATAGAGCCGGGCAAGGTCATTCACGATCGACAGCCCGAGGCCCGACCCGGGCTTCGCCTCGTCGAGCCGCCTGCCCCTCTTCAGCATCTCGGAGCGCGCTTCGGGCGGCAGCCCGGGCCCGTTGTCGTCCACCAGGAGCTCAAGCCAGCGGCGCCCGTCATGCTCGAAGACGCGGCCTTGAACGGTCACGCTGTCGTCGGTCCACTTGAAGGCGTTGTCCAGCAGGTTGCCGAGCATCTCCTCGAAGTCCTGGCGCTCGCCGCGGAACTTGAGGCCAGGCGGCAGGTCGAGGCGCGTCTGCACCTCCTTTGCGCGGTAGATCTTCTGGAACGTGCGCAGCAGCCCCTCCAGCGAGGGCTGAACGGGGCACGATCCGCCCAGCGCCCCGGACAGCGCCGCCGCCCGCGCGCGATCGAGATAGTAGTTGACCTGGTCGCGCATCAGCGCGGCCTGCTCCTGCACCTTCGCAGCCAGGGGCGCCTCCGCCCCGGCCGCATGTGCGCTCGCCTGGGCCATGTCGGCCTCGTTGACGATGACGCTGAGCGGGGTCTTCAGCGCGTGCGCGAGGTTGCCGACATGGGTGCGGGCGCGGTCGAGGATTTCGCGGTTGGCGTCGATGAGCTGGTTGAGCTCGTCCGCCAGCGGCGCGATGTCGGCGGGATAGGTGCCGTCGATGCGCTGCGCCTCGCCGAGGCGCACATTTCCCACCGCCGCGCGCAGCTGCGCGAGGGGCTTCAGGCCGAGCCGGACCTGGAACAGCGTCGAAGCGATGAGGGCCAGGAACAGCAGACCAAGCGTCACCACCAGCGCCAGCCGGAACTCGCGGATGTCCTCGGCCATTTCGTCGGCCGGTGCGGCGACAGCGATGATGTAGCGTCCGTCCTCGCCGGCATCGATGCTGCGCTCGAACTGGCGCAGCCGCCGCTCGTCCGGCCCGATGATGTAGCCCCTGCGCAACCCGCGCTGATCGACCACGCCGAGATCGCCCAGCCGCGGCAGCTGCCCTCCGACAAGCGAGCGCGAGGCGCGGATGACCGGACGCTCGCCGTCGGTGCGAGTCACCTGCCAGTACCCGCCCGACAGCGCCAGGGCGAAGCGCGGCTCACCGAGATCGCCCATCTGCTGGCGCTCCCCTTCGGTCGGGGCGGCCAGATCGGCCACCAACTCCTTCACGTACACGCCGGCCCCTTCGTCCCAGCTTCCGTCCCTGGCCGCCTGCTCCGCCGTGAAGATGTTCAG
>CAZDUL010000041.1:0-12315 GCA_964508635.1 uncultured Allobosea sp.
GCGGGGCCGGGGGCGGCGGGCCGGGGGAGGCTGGCGGCCGGGGCGCGGCGGGTGCGGGCCCCCGAGCCGCGGGAGGGCGGGGGCCGGCCGCGCGCCCGTCTCGTCGGGGTCGGCGGCCTTCAGGCGGCGCCAGCGGCAGAAGACGCGGCCGAAACCGCGCCCGCGTCGCCATAGGCCCGCGCGCTCGTCGCGCGAGGTGCCATCGCCGCGCTCGCACGGCAGGACACGGCGGCGCCGCTGGCGGCGACGCTGCGCCAGATCGCGGTCCAGCCGGCCATCGCCGCCACCCTGCCCGCGCCGGTGCAGCGTGCGGCGGCCACGCTGATGGGGTTTGTGTCCTCTCTCGAACGGCTGGCCGAGCCCGACGGCGCGCCCTTGCGGCAGGCCATCGAGATATCGGGCCTGTTCCACGAGGCGACGCAGGCGAAAGCGGCTGCCAGGGCGCATGACGCGCCGGCCGATCTGAAAGGGGCGCTCGCGGCGCTGAAGCGGGAGCTCCTGCTGGCGGGAGCAGGCGGCCATGATCATGGCGCCGGTGAACGACCTGCCGGGGGCGGCACGCGTCCGGCGCCGCCGGTTCCGGAGAGGATGTTGCAGGCGCGCGGAGACGTGGCCGCGCGGCTGCCGGACGCAACGTCGCCGTTGCCGTTGATGGCGCGCCTCCTGAGCGAGACCGAAGCCGCGCTGGACCGGTTGACGCTGCTGCAATTCGCCTCGCTGCCGGATGCGGGGCGCGATGCCCCCTCGCCGCAGGCTGCGCCCAACACCGCGCCCCACACCGCCCAGCCGGCGCCACCGACCCGGCTGATGCTGGAACTGCCCTTTCTGCTCGATGGAATGGCGGGATCCCTGCCGCTCGTCATCGAGGAGGAGTGGCCGGATCGCGTCCGTTCCGAGCAGGCGGCTCGCCCAAGCGGCTGGCGCATCCGTCTCGCCTTCGATCTGGAGCCGCTCGGGCCGGTGCAGGCTTTGGTCGGGCTGCAGGCCGGGGCGTTGCGCGTCGCGGTCTTCGCCGAGCGCGAGGCCACCGCAAGGCTGGCCAGGCGCCATGCCGGCGATCTCGAGGCGGCGCTGGCGGACGGGCCATTCACGGCGGCAATGGTCGATGTTGCGATCGGGTCGCCGCCGCCGGCGCGCACGAGGGCCGGCCATTTCGTGGACCGGCGCACATGAGCAGCGACGCGGCACGACGCGCCCCGGCATCGCGGCGGCTCGCGGTGGCGCTGACCTATGACGGGTCCGGGGCGCCGCGCGTGACGGCCAAGGGCCATGGCGAGGTGGCCGAGAAGATCGTCGAGACGGCGCGCACGCACGATGTGCCGGTCGAGGAGAACGCGGTGCTGGCCCAGGCGCTCTGCGGCGTGGAGCTCGACGAGGAGATCCCGGTCGAACTCTACCAGGCCGTGGCGCAGGTCATCGGCTTCGTGCTGTCGCTGCGCCGGCGGGCGGGAGCAACCCGGTCGACCCTTCCTTAAGGCCTTCCTGCTACGCACGGACGTCCGGTCGAGTGATGCAAGGACGGAGCGGGGCGGTGACGACGATCGTTGACAGCGGGCGGCAGGGCGGGCCGCCCTCCGGATGGCGCGGCATGCTGGCCCGTCTGACGCGCGACGGCGCGGGCGCGCTCATCCTGCGCGGGGCCTCGCTGGGCGTCTCGACGCGCATCATCAACGCCGGGCTTGCGCTGCTGACCCACGTGCTGCTGGCACGGCTGATGGGCGCCAAGGCCTTTGGCATCTACTCTCTGGCGATCACCTTCATCCTCGCGCTGACGGTGTTCTCCACGCTTGGCCTCGCGATGACGCCGCAGCGTTTCGTGCCGGCCTATCGCGATGGCGCGAAGAAACCGCTGCTGCGCGGGTTGTTTCGCTTCACCCATGCGGCGCCGCTGGTGGGTGGCGTGGTTGCGGCCGCGCTCGTCCTGGCGGTCCTGCACCTGGCGGGCGCTTACGATGCGCAGACGCGCCTCGTGATCGCGATCGTGCTGATCGGCTTGCCCGCGCTGGCGCTGATCGACGTGGTCGAGGGCTTCGCGCTGGCCCATGAATGGACCGGGCTCGCCTATGGCGTGACCTATCTCACGCGGCCCTTGCTGCTGCTGGGGCTGGCTCTCGGGATGTGGGGTCTCGAAGGTCGGCTCGATGCGGTGGGAGCGGCGAAGGCCTTTGCGATCGCCGCCTGGATCGCGGCGCTGGTGCTGGTGTTCGAGCTCTATCGGCGGATGCGGCCGAGGCTTGCCGAGGGCGGTTCGCCCGGCGAGGTGGCCTACGCGCCGCGCGCCTGGATGTCGCTGGCGGGGCCGGCGCTGCTGGCCGATGGCGCGATCGTCCTCATGGCATATTCCGACGTGCTGGTGCTGTCGCTGTTCGCAGCCCCGGCGACCATCGGTATCTATGTTGCGGTATCGCGTCTCGTCGGTCTGATCGCCTTCGTGCATTACGGCATCGGCCACGCCTCTGCGCATCACTTCGCGGCGTTCCACGAGGCGGGCGATCGGCAGGGCCTGCTGGCAGCGGCGCGACGCTCCGCGCGCTGGACCTTCTGGCCCTCGCTTGCGGTCGCCGTCGCCGTCGTCGCGGCAGGTCCCTGGCTGCTGGCGCTGTTCGGGCCGGGCTTCGATGCCGGCATGGCGTTCATGCCGCTGCTGGCGCTGGTGTTCCTGCTGCGGGCCGCTGCCGGGCCCATCGAGCACCTGCTGATGATGAGCGATCATGCGCGGCTCATCACGCTGATCTACGGCGCCGCCGCAATCGCCAATATCGGGTTGTCGCTGGTGCTGGCGCCCCTGTTCGGCGCTGTCGGCGTCGCGGGCGCGACCGTGATCGCCGTTGGCGGGGCATCGCTGGCCGCGACCATCGCCGCAAGGCGCGTCCTGGGTGGCCCGGTGCATGCCTTCGCCCGCGAGCCCGCCCAAGCCGCAACAGCCGGATGAGCGAGGTCGTCAGTCTACGGATGGCACCGGATTCGCCGGCGGCGGCCGCCACCGCGCCCGCACAGGCCGCGATCGGCGGGCCGATCATGGTCGAGCGCGTGCCGGCCGCCGTCTATGCGACATGGGGTGAGGTCTTCGAGGATCTTGCCCGTCGCGATCCATGCGCCAACCCGTTCATGGCGCCGGCGGTCGTTGCGGCGCGACGCGGACGCCTCGGCGACAGGGCCATCGTCATCCTGGCTGCCTGGCAAGAGGCGGCTCAGGAGCGTCGTCTCGTCGGCGTCTGGGTGCTGGCGCGGCGGCGGGACGTGTGGAGCGGCTTCCTGCCCGTGCTGCAGACGCCGCTGGAGCCGCGCCACGACACCTCCGGCGCGCCTGTGCTCGATGCCGCCCATGCACGTGCCGCGATGGCGGCGCTGATCGAGGCCGCCTTTGGCCTGCCCGGCCTGCCGCGTGCGATCCGCGCCGGCGCCTGGCCGCAGGCGCTGAGCGCGCTGCTGCCGGCCAGCTGCCGCGCAGCAATGGCCGAGAGATGGAGCCGATCCGTGCTGATGCCGGCGGATGCCGCGTCGCTGTGGGAGCTGCCCAGGGTCCGCAAGCGGCTCAAGCAGGAGCGCAGCCTGAAGCGGGCCGGGCGGCTCGATCATCTGGCTCTGCGCGGCGCCGAGGCGCAGCGCGGGATCGCCATCTTTCTCGCCATCGAGGCGAGCGGCTGGAAGGGCGCGGCGGGCACGGCTCTGGCGCGCCGGGAAGCGGACCGCACCGATCTGGTCGCCGTGTTCGAGGCCTTTGCGGCGGCGGACCGGCTCAGCATCGATGTGCTGATGCTGGACGGCGAGCCGATCGCGGCGGGCGTGATGATCGAGGCGGGCGACGGGCAGGTGTTCTGGCGCACGGCCTATGACGAGCGCTTCGCGCGCCACTCGCCCGGTGTGATGCTCGACCTTGCCGTCACGCGCCGCGTCCTGTCGCAGGGGAGGGCCTTCATCGACAGCGGCATGGGGCCCTTCACCCGGCCGGAAAGCCAGATCTGGCCCGGCCGCCTCGATTTCGCCCATGTGACGCTGGCGCCGCGCCGGAGCTGGCGGGCCAGCGTGGTTTCGGCCGGGGCGCGGCTCAGGCTGGCCTTGCGGACACTGAAATACCGGTACGGCGGCTGAGCGATCGAAGGGCAGGCTCTCCCGCTGGCCTTTCATGCAGTTGCCTGTTCGAGTGGACGTCAATGTAGGTTGACACTAGGATATAGGGCATGGTGGAGGGCCGGAAGCGCCATGCCGTACACGCCGATGCTCGACCGCGTGCGCCTGCCCGCGGATTTGAAGGGTCTGTCGCTCGACGATCTCAGGATGCTGGCCGATGATCTCCGGCAGGAGACCATCGATACCGTCTCGGTGACGGGCGGCCATCTCGGCGCCGGGCTCGGCGTGGTCGAACTGACCGTGGCGCTGCACCATGTCTTCGACACACCCCATGACAAGCTGATCTGGGATGTCGGCCACCAGTGCTATCCGCACAAGATCCTGACCGGGCGGCGCGACCGCATCCGCACGCTCAGGCAAGGCGGCGGGCTTTCCGGCTTCACCAGGCGGGCGGAAAGCCCCTACGATCCGTTCGGCGCGGCGCACGCCTCGACCTCCATCTCGGCGGGGCTCGGCTTCGCGACGGCGCGCGATCTCAAGGGCGACGACTTCAACGTCGTCTGCGTCATCGGCGACGGTGCGTTGTCGGGCGGCATGGCCTACGAGGCGATGAACAACGCCGGCGCGAGCAACCGGCGCCTCATCGTCATCCTCAACGACAACGAGATGTCGATCTCGCCGCCGGTCGGGGCGCTGTCGAACTATCTTGCAAGGCTGCTCTCCAGCCGCTCCTACGAATCGATCCGCGACATCGGCAAGCGGCTGACCGCCAGGTTCGGCAAGACCGTCGAGGACAGCGTCACCCGCGCCGTGGAACATGCCCGCGGTTATCTGACCCACGGAACGCTGTTCGAGGAGTTGGGCTTCTTCCATATCGGCCCGGTGGACGGCCACAATCTCGACCATCTCGTGCCGGTGCTGCGCAATGTGCGGGACGCGAAGGATGGGCCGATCCTCGTTCATGTCATCACCCGCAAGGGCCACGGCTACCAGCCGGCCGAGATGGCCGGGGACCGCTACCACGGCGTGACGCGGTTCGACGTGGCTTCCGGCCAGCAGGCCAAGCCGGCGTCGAATGCGCCATCCTACACCAAGGTGTTCGCGCAGGAGCTGACGCGGGCGGCCGAGACCGATCCCGCCATCGTGGCGATCACCGCGGCCATGCCGACAGGCACGGGACTCGACCATTTCGCCAGGCGCTTCGCCGATCGCTGCTTCGATGTCGGCATCGCCGAGCAGCATGCCGTCACCTTCGCTGCCGGGCTGGCGGCGGAGGGGCTCAAGCCCTTCTGCGCCATCTATTCGAGCTTCCTGCAGCGCGGCTATGACCAGATCATCCACGATGTCGCGCTGCAGAAGCTGCCCGTGCGCTTCGCGCTGGATCGCGCCGGGCTGGTCGGCGCCGATGGGCCGACCCATGCCGGGGCCTATGATGTGGCGTTCCTCGCCTGCATTCCGCACATGGTGCTGATGGCGCCCGCGGACGAGGCGGAGCTGATGCACATGGTGGCCACCGCGGTGGCGCTGGACGACGCGCCGTGCGCGTTCCGCTATCCGCGCGGCGACGGCATTGGCGTGGAACTGCCGGAACGGGGCGAGCCGTTGACGATCGGGCGGGGGCGCATCGTTCGCGCAGGCGAGCGGGTCGCGCTCCTGTCGCTCGGCACGCGGCTCGCGCCCTGTCTGCAGGCGGCCACCTTTCTTGAGGAGCAGGGCGTGTTCCCGACGGTGGCGGATGCGCGCTTCGCCAAGCCGCTCGACGAGGCGCTGATCCTGAGGCTCGCCCGCGACCACGAGGCATTGGTCACGGTGGAGGAAGGCTCGGCGGGCGGCTTCGGGGCGCATGTGCTGCACCTGCTGGCGCGCGAGGGCGTGCTCGATGGCGGGCTGACCGTGCGCACGCTGACGCTGCCGGACAGGTTCCAGGACCATGACACGCCCGAGGCGATGTATCGCGAGGCGGGGCTCCATGCGCAGGGCATCGCTGAGACGGTGCGTGCCGTGATGCGGCCGCGCACGAACGCTAGCGCCGGCGCAAAAGCGAGAGCCCGGTCACCGGCGCAAGGGCTTTCGACCGCGCCGCTGGCCGGGTCGTCGCTTCAGGCATAGAGCCAGACGGCATAGCCATAGTAGAGCGGGATGCCCACAAGAAGATTGAAGGGCAGCGTCACCCCGAGCGAGGATGTCAGATAGATGCCGGGATTGGCCTGCGGCAGCGCCGCCCGGCACGCGGCCGGCGCATCGATGAAGGAGGCACTCGCGCACACCGCGCCGAGCACGAAGGCGCCGCCAACCGACAGGCCGATGCTCCAGCCGAGCGTGACGCCCGTCACGCCCCAGACCAGCGGCGAGATGATGGCGAAGCCGCTCATGAACCAGCCGACCTGTGTGAAGCCCTTGATCTGGCGCACCGCCGTCATGCCCATCTCGAGCAGGAACAGCATCAGGAAGCCGCGGAAGAGCTGTTCGTAGAACGGAGCGATCTGCCGGTAGCCCTGCTCGCCGATCAGTGCGCCGATGGCCATGCCGCCGGTGAGCAGCAGGATGCCGCGGCCCCTGATGGTGTCGAGAAAGAGCGCCCTGCCCGACAGGTTGCCGCTCTCCTTGCCCATCGACCAGCGGGCCAGGAACAGCGCGACGATGACGCCCCACTCCATCATGGCGACAACCGCTGGCATGTAGCCTTCCGCCGGCGTGTTCATCGCCCGGGCGAAGGAGAGCGACGCGAAGAAGGTGGCGGTCGAGACCGAGCCGTAATGCGCCGCGACGGCCGCCGCGTTGGCCGCGTCGAAGCCGCCGACGCGCCTGAGCACGATGAAGCTGACCACGGGGATCGCCACCACCAGACCGGCGGTGACCGCCAGCAGCGCGCTGATGTCCGCCAGCTCCACCTTCGCCAGCTCGCGCCCGCCGGTGATGCCAATGGAGAACAGAAGATAGATCGAGATCAGCTTCAGAACCGGATCGGGCAGCTCCAGCTCCGATCGCAGCGCGCCTGCGATGGCGCCGAGCGCGAAGGCAAGCACGATGGGGGAAAGCAGGTTGGTCAACAGGACATCGAAACCGGACATGGCAGGCAGCCCTTTGGGGGGTTGGGAGAGCCCGGTCGCTGTAAGGGGTAGACCTGACATTTCTGAAATACATACTTCAAATCAAGACTATTCACTTATCAAATATCATGAATTCAATATAGGTTCACAACCGTTCGGCTATTGACAAAGGCGGGGTCGTTATCCGATCCGGCGGGCTCACAGGTGCGTAAAGAGCCTGTGTCGAGGAAACGCCGCCGTTGTAACTGGCGCGAACTGGAGGTTGCCTTATGCGCTCAATTCTCTCCCTCTCCGGCGCGGTCCTGGCGCTGGGCCTCATGGCGAACACCACGGCGTCCGCGCAGGACGCGGCTGCGGGTGAGCGCGTGTTCAACCAGTGCCGCGCCTGCCACCAGGTCGGCCCGAATGCCCGCCACGGGGTCGGCCCGCAGCTGAACGGCCTGTTCGGCCGCAACAAGGGCACGGTTGCGGGCTATACGTTTTCGGCCGCCTATCAGGGCCTGCGCGACAAGGTCTGGACGCCCGAGAGCTTCGCCGTCTACATCCGCGATCCGCGCGGTGTGACGCCGGGCACCAAGATGGTGTTCAACGGCCTGCGCGACGACACGCAGATCGCCAACCTGACGGCCTATCTGAAGCAGTTCGCCGCCGACGGAACGCGCACGCAGTAAGCACGCGACATTTCGCGCACGACATGTCGTGTCATTGTCGAAGGGCGCCGGTTGCGGCGCCCTTTTCCGTTCGCAACGGAGCAGGCGTCAATCGGGCCATTGCCGGCCCGGGCGGCCTCAGCAGCCGCGCTTCAGCCCCTCGCTGGCCCAGATCGCGTCGAGCGCATGGGCAAGATGGGCGATGTCGGCGTCGGTGTGCATCGGCGTCGGCGTGATGCGAAGCCGTTCGGTTCCGCGCGGGACCGTGGGATAGTTGATCGGCTGCACGTAGATGTCGAACTCGGCCAGCAGGCGGTCGCTGACGCGCTTGCACATCACCGGATCGCAGACCATCACCGGCACGATGTGGCTGGGGTTGTCCAGCATCGGAATACCGACGGCGGAAAGCGCCTTGCGGACCTTCGCCACATTGGCCTGATGGCGTTCGCGCTCGTCGGAACTCCCCTTGAGGTGCCGGATCGAGGCGGCGGCGCCAGCGGCGATCATCGGCGGCAGGGCGGTGGTGAAGATGAAGCCGGAGGCGAAGGAGCGCACGAAATCGCACAGCGCCGCGGACGCCGCGATATAGCCTCCCACCACGCCGAACGCCTTGCCGAGTGTGCCCTCGATGACGGTGATGCGGTGGCTCAGGCCTTCCCGATCGGAGATGCCGCCGCCGCGCGGACCATACAGCCCGACGGCGTGCACCTCGTCGAGATAGGTCATCGCGCCATAGGCGTCGGCGAGATCGCAGATGGCCTCGATCGGCCCGATGTCGCCGTCCATCGAATAGACCGACTCGAAGGCGACGATCTTGGGCGTGCGCGGGTCCAGCGCGGCGAGCTTGCGCTCGAGATCGCCGAGATCGTTGTGCTTGAACACCTGGATCGGCGCGCGGCTGTGGCGCATGCCCTCGATCATCGAGGCGTGGTTACCGGCGTCCGACAGGATCACACAACCGGGGATCTGCGAGGCGAGCGTCGACAGCGAGGCCCAGTTTGCGACGTAGCCCGAGGTGAACAGCAGCGCCGCTTCCTTGTTGTGCAGGTCCGCAAGCTCGCGTTCGAGGATCACGTGGGCGTGGGTGGTGCCCGCGATGTTGCGGGTGCCGCCAGCGCCTGCGCCGCAGCGATCCAGCGCGTCATGCATGGCGGCGAGCACGGCGGGGTGCTGGCCCATGCCGAGATAGTCGTTCGAGCACCAGACGGTGACGACATGTTCGCCTTCGCCGCGGCGATGCGTCGCCTTCGGATAGGCGCCGCGATGGCGCTCCAGATTGGCGAAGACCCGGTAGCGGCCTTCTGCGCGCAGCGAGTCGAGCTTGCTGCTGAAGAAGCCTTCGTAGTCGAGAAAGGGCGACGCAGCCGGCGGCCTGGTCAGCGAGCGCTTCGGAAGCGCCCGCAGGGCCTGCGCCGTGCTGCAGCCGGTCGCGCTCGCAGCGTCCCGGGTCTCGGCCAGGTCGGGCGCGACATGCGCCCGGAATCTCTCTGTCACGTCCGCGTGCTCCCGATCGAGTTCAATCTCGCCATTGCCGGCCATGGCCCGCTCCCCGTCTATGCGCCTAGGCGACGCAGGCTTCAAATGCGGCGGTGAGCCGCGTCCGATCGACATGCCGTCCGACCGCCGTGACCCGGGCCGCGCGGGCCTCGCGCGGGCCGATCCGGTGCATCGTGGTCTTGCCATTCGCGATGATGAACCGGACCCAGCCGTCCACGCCAGGCACGGCGCCGTCCAATTCGACAACGTCTCCATACTGCCCGGCGTTGATCGCGGTCAAAAGCTGTTTGAGGTCGGTGAGGCCGCAGGGGTGGCTGAGCTCGAACGACCAGGTGTTGAGATCGTCGGCAGGAGACGTCCCTGCTGGCATGCGCGTGGTGGCTCTGCCGGGGCCAATGCCGACGCGCCGGTGCGATTTCAGCCCCCAGCCCCACAGCGTCGACGCCTTGAACGGGATGTAGAGAAGCCAGTGCTCCAGCACGGCGAGCGCCATCAGCGTGGTCAGCAGCATGAAGCCGGCGCTCTCCAGCGCGGTTGCCCCGGGTGCGTAGGCGAGATGCGCCAGTCGCGCGGTTGCCAGCGTCGCGGCGGTAACCGCCAGCGGGAAGAAGCCATTCATCGCACGCTTGCGGAAATAGCTTTTCAGGTAGTACAGATGCGCCGGTAGGAACTCCTCCGGCACGTTGGGCGCGCCGAGGAAGATGTTGAGCTTGGTGGACAGCCGCATCACCCAAAGCACGCCGAAGGTGGCAAGGCCGAACTGATTGGCGCCCCCCCAGGTCACGAGCGCGATGGCGCCTGCAGAGGCCAGGATCGCCAGCTCATGGTGGATCAGGGTGGCGGCGGCCAGCGCGAAGCGACGAAGACCCGCGGCATCGGGCGGACAGGGCTCGCGGCGCGGACCGGTGAGAAAGCCCATCAGGAAGGCCATCTCGTTCCAGCCCCAGACGACCAGGGCTGCGGTGAAGGCGATGTAGGCGCCGGCTGCGCCCGTCGCCTCGCGCGTGAACCACAGGGCCAGCAAGGCGAGCACGGTGAGCGCGCTCATCCCGATCATCGAGCGCACGAACGTCCCCTGGCCAAGGCCGTCGAGATACAGGATCGCACCCGTGCTGGCCCACCAGAGCAGCAGGGCAAACAGCAGCGGGATCGCGATCTCGGACACGGGGGACGTCCTCCTTTCGGGTAAGGACCGGGCAGCCCGTCACCAGCTCGGCGCGAGGCGGACCTCCTTCGGCAACTCGTGCGAGTTCACCGGGATCAGGTAGAGCCTCAGGAAGGCCAGCGCGCCGCGCGCGCCGACGCCAAACCGCTTCAGCGCCGCGACCGGGCCGGACTGCCCCCGCAGCGCATCGCTCTCCCGCGCCACCGCAAGCAGCCGGCGCAGTCCCTCGAGGAAGGCGGGGTTGTCGAGGTCGATGGTGAAGGGGAACACCTGCTTCGAGATCTCGGAGCAGATGCGGAAGACCCGCATGTCATACTCGTCGATGCTCATGCCGAGCGCCTTGTGGAATTCGGGCCGCATGTGGTCGCGCACATACATCGTGGCGAAGACGGCGAGCAGGAAGAAGCGGATCCAGAGCTTGTTGTGGCCCTGCAGGAGCTTCGGGTTCGCGCGCATCAGCAGGGCGAAGGCCTCGCCATGGCGGAACTCGTCGTTGCACCAGTTCTCGAACCAACGAAAGATCGGATGGAAGCGGTGCTCCGGATTGCGCTCCATCGCCCGGTAGATGGTGATGTAGCGAGCATAGCCGATCTTCTCGGAGAGATAGGTGGCGTAGAAGATGAACTTCGGCTTGAAATAGGTGTATTTCTTGGCCTTGGTCAGGAACGACATGTCCACGCCGATGCCATAATCCTTCAGGAACTCGTTGATGAAGCCGGCATGGCGGCTCTCGTCGCGGGCCATGAAGCTGAACAGCTCGTGCATGTTCTTGTTCTTCATGCGCTTCTTGATCTCGGCATAGAGCACGCAGCCCGAGAACTCGGCGGTCAGCGACGAGACCAGGAAGTCGATGAACTCGGCGCGCAGCTCGGGCGGCAGCTCCCTGATCTCGCCCTCGATCTCGGCATTGCGCCTGAAGTGCAGCCTGTTGGGGTCCGAACGCATCTCGGCCATCAGCCCGTCCCACTCGCGGCGAACGCTGGAGATGTCCAGCCTGTCCATGGCGTCGTGGTCGGTGGTGTAGAAGCGGGGCGTCAGCAGGGTGTCCTGCGTCGCCATCTTCGTGACGTAGTTGGGTGCGGCGCCGCCTTCCTGCGGAATCATGATGCCCTCCCTGCGGAAAAGCCGACTTCGTAGAGTTCGGTGAGTTCGAGATAGGCCGTGATCCTGGTCACGAACCGGTCGAGGGCGTTGGCCCGCATGACGGTCGCCATGCGCCGCTCGACGCGGTGCTCGCCGAAGCCGATCTCGCTCGGCGCATCGTGGACGATGACGGTGTCGCCCGGCCCGACTTCAACGCCATCGAGCTCGACATGGGCGTGGAGAAACGCTCCGGTGCGAAGCAGATCGACGGTGCAGGGCGTCTGCACCACCTCCTTGGGTTTGAACAGAAATCCGGTCATGGCGCCTTCCCCTTGTTGTCCAGAAGGCTGGCGAAAGCCTCGTGGTTGGTGGGTCCGAAGGAATTCAGGTGCACCACGCGGCCCGTCGCGGTGTCCTGCAGGATGAGAAGCCCGTCGGCGCGACGGGCGAGGCGGAAGGGGGCCTCGCGGCCGGCCTGCTCCAGCCTGCGCTCGCGCGCGAGGCTGCGCACCACGCCGCGGATGAAGCCACCCTCGCCAAGGGTGAGCCTGCGGAGCTGCGCTCCGGTCGTGGCGTCGGTGATCACCACTCCGCCTTCCGCACGGTCATCGAACTGGATCAGGCGCCCGCCGAGGATCGGCGCGTCGGGCACGCCCCACGCGCCGAATCCGGTATAGCCCCCGCTCCCCCCCCCGATCACCGAGCCGACCGCCCGCCCGGCGAGCCCGGCCATGGCCCGGTTGTTTCGCCTTGCCCCGCGCGCCACCGGCCCCGCGCTTCCGGCGCCCAGGTTCGGCGC
>CAZDUL010000042.1:0-7733 GCA_964508635.1 uncultured Allobosea sp.
CAGCGTCATATGTGTATAAGAGACCGCTCCCCTTCCCCGCTGATCGTATAGGCGTTCGGCGGGTCGAGATCGGAGAGCGCCACCTTGCCCCTGAAGGTGGCCTTGACAGGCCCGAGCTTGACTTTGGCGACAGCCGAGAAATGGGTGTCGTCGTCCTTGGTCAGCGTCTCGCATCCCGGAATGCACGCCTTGAGCACCTCCGGATCGTTCAGCTTGGCCCAGACCACATCGCGCGACGCCGGCAGCGTCACCTCGCCCGTCATCTTCATGGCCACCGGTCTGTCCCCCCTGTTCGCGCCGCATGTCTGGTCTGGCCGGTGCGGTCGCCGGCGGCGCTTGTTCCTATCCAAGACAAAGCGACGACACGACACAAGGGGCGCACGCGCATCCGGTCAGCCTGCTCAGAACTGGCCGAAGCGGCGGTTCCTGTAGATCAGACCCGGCGGATGGGCCTCGCTGCGCACTTTGAGCGCCACCACCTCGCCGATGACGATTCGATGCGTCGCCAGCGTGCGCGCCTCCACCAGGCGACAATCGAAGCAAGCCAGGGCGCCGTCGAGCGCCGGCGCACCCGTAATCAGGTCAGACCAGCGCCCTGCTGTGAATCGCTCCGCGCCCTCAAGCCCCTTGCGGCCGGCGAACACCTCGGCCACCGCCTGCTGATCGGCGGCCAGCGTGTTGATGCAGAACACGCCGCTCGCCTCGATATCGGCCAGGGTGCGGCTGTCGGCGTGGATGCAGGCCAGCATCATCGCCGGTTGGTCGGAGAGCGAGGTCACGGCGCTGGCCGTCAATCCGGCAGGGCGGCCGCGCACCCGCGTCGCGATGACATGGACCGCCGCCGTCACCTCGGCCATCGCGGCGCGAAAGGACTGCGCAGTCACGGCCTGCGACGTCGCCGGACGCGAAGCATCGGGCTGACAAGCCACCCGAACATCGGCGTCCCGGGTCGAGTCGGCCGATTCCGGGCGGACGGTCAACGGCTTGTGCTCCTCGAACGAATGTATCGCGCGATTTAGGGCTGTTGACCGCGAAACGCCAGTGTCCGACCTCAGACGAGAGCCGCGCCGGCACCGAGTCGCAGACATGCAAGGCCGCAATCTCGACAGCCTCGCCCGGTTCGTCCGAGATACTACCGCACGCCGGGGCTTTCACGGAAGGCGGATTCACGCATGCAGATTGTCATCATCGGCGCTGGCACAGTGGGCGTGGCGACTGCCCATGCGCTCCTCGACGACGGCCACGATGTGACGCTGCTCGACCCCGATGGCGGCGCGACGCGGACGACCGGCGCGCCCTCGGCCGGCAATGCCGGCTGGATCGCCACCGCAGACATCATGCCGCTGGCAAGCCCCAGAAGCCTTCGCCAGGCCTTGCAATGGCTCACCGACCCTCTCGCGCCGCTGACCATCCGGCCGCGCTATTGGCTTGCTGCCGCGCCTTGGCTGGCTCGCTTCCTCTGGGCGTCGCGTCCGGCGAGCGTGGAGACGTCGATGGCGGCCCTCACCGCCTTGCAGACGCGCGCCCTCCCCGCCTGGCTCGACCTGACCCGCCAGCTCGGCCTGGAAGCCCATATCCACCGTCGCGGCGCGCTCTATCTGCATGCCGACATGGCGACGCTGGAGGAAGACCGCACCTTCGCCGCCGTGCAACGCCAGGCCGGCATCGGCATCGAGGTCATCGGGCCGGAGGAAGCGCGGCAGCTCGAGCCGGCGGTGAAGCCGGGCCTCGCCGGCGCGACCTTCCATGGCGATGGCGCCCACATCTCCGATCCGCTTGTCCTCACCAGCGCCTTGCGCGATGCCGCGCTCGCCCGCGGCGCCGTGATGCGACGGGACCGGGCCGTCGCGCTGACCGGCGGCGAGCGGCCTGCCGTCGTCACCGAGACCGGCACGCATCCAGCCGATGCGGTCGTGCTGAGCGCCGGCATCTGGTCCCGCCCGCTGGCGGCGACGCTGGGCGAGCGCGTGCCGCTGGACACGGAACGCGGCTACAATGTCAGCTTCCGCGGCCTGACGGGGCTGTTGCTGCGACCCGTCTCGTTCGTGGGCCACGGCTTTGTCGCGACTCCGCTCGATACGGGCCTGCGGATCGGCGGCGCAGTCGAATTCGCGGGATTGAAGGCCGCCCCCAACCACGCCCGCACCCGGGCGCTGCATGCGCGGGCGCAGCAGTTTCTCGAGGGGATTCCTGCCTTCGACGCCGGCGAGGTCTGGATGGGTTTTCGGCCCTCCTTGCCCGACTCCTTGCCGGTGATCGGGCGCTCGCGCCGTCATCGGCGCATCATCCACGCCTTCGGCCACGGCCATCTCGGCATGACACAATCGGTGGTGACGGCGCGCCTCGTGGCCGACCTCATCGCCGATCGTATGCCGACGGTCGATCTGGCGCCATTCCGCATCGACCGCTTCTGAATCAATCTGCGAAGAAGCGGATTCAACTTCACAGCCTCATCGGATAGCCCCATGAAAAGCCACACCTTCTTCTGTCTCGACGGCCACACCTGCGGCAATCCGGTGCGACTGGTCGCAGGCGGAGCCCCGCCGCTCGAGGGTTCCACGATGGTGGAGAAGCGCGCGCATTTCCTCGCCGCGTTCGACTGGATCCGCACCGGCCTGATGTTCGAACCGCGCGGCCACGACATGATGTCCGGCGCGATCCTCTACCCGCCGACGCGGCCCGATGCCGACATCGCCTTCCTGTTCATCGAGACATCGGGCTGCCTGCCGATGTGCGGCCACGGCACGATCGGCACGGTCACCATGGGGCTGGAGCGCGGCCTCATCACGCCGCGCACGCCCGGCACCGTGCGCATCGACACGCCGGCCGGGCTGGTCACCGCCACCTATGTCGCGAACGGGCCTTACGTGGAGAGCGTGCGCATCACCAATGTGGCGTCCTACCTGCACGCAAGCGGTGTCAGCGTCGAGGTGGAGGGCCTTGGACCAGTCACGGTCGACATCGCCTATGGCGGCAATTTCTATGCCATCGTCGACGCCCAAGCCGCCTTCTCCGATCTGGCGGACGTCACGCCATCCGACCTGCTGCGCTGGAGCCCGAAGCTCAGGCAGGCCCTACGCGAACAGCTCAGCGTCGTCCACCCGGAGAACCCGGCCATCAACGGCCTGTCGCATGTGCAGTGGACCGGCCGCCCGCACCACCCGCAAGCCCATGCGCGCAACGCCGTGTTCTACGGCGACAAGGCCCTCGACCGCAGCCCCTGCGGCACCGGCACGTCCGCGCGCATGGCGCAGTGGGTTGCGCAAGGCAAGCTGAAGGTCGGCGACGAATTCGTCCACGAAAGCATCATCGGCACGCTGTTCCGCGGACGTGTCGAAGCGACAGCGAAGGTCGGCTGCCATGACGCGATCATCCCCTCGATCGAAGGCTGGGCGCGCCTCACCGGCTACAACACCATCCTGATCGAGGAGCGCGATCCGCTGCACAGGGGGTTCCAGCTGACGGATTGACCGAGGCGCCGCCAAGTCAACGGAATGCTCTCATCATTCCTTCACGGTTGCATGCGACACGAGACTGCCGGGCTGTGACTCGTAGCCGGCATGGATTGGCCTAGGCGGATCTCGAAACATGGCGGTTCTGAACGACTACCGGTCCCTGCTCACGGGCAATTCGTGGAACCTCGGCGGCCAGCCCGGCCGGCCTTCCGTGCCCGGCGCAGCGGCGCTGACCTTGTGGTTTCGACCCCCGGAGCGGTGCTTGCGTGGAACGATGCGCCGCTGAATGTGGGGCAGGCATTCGACACGGCCGCGCACCGTTTCGTCGCGCCAGTGACCGGCGCATATCTGTTCATCGCGACGGTGTTCGCCGACGTTCCGGGGCAGCGCGCCATCGTCGATCTGGTGCGGAATGGAACGACACCATCATCGCTGGCCTCGGCCGCGACACGATGACGGGCGGGGCCGGGGCGGGACCGTTTCTTCAACGCCTTCTTCGAGATGGCCGCCGGCGAGGTGGACCTCATCACCGACTACGACGCAGCCGACCGTTATCTCTTCCAGGCCGGCGCCGTGCTGAACTATGTCAGCTTCAACGCGCCAGGCTATGCCGGTGCCGGCATCCATGTGCAGGTCGCCGGCGGCGTGTTCATCCTCGACGTGCTCGGCGCGACGGTGAGCCAGCTGCAGGCCCAGACCCAGTTTTTCTGATTCTGCCCGGGCCGCTTCACTCGCCGAGTGCTGCCGCGATGATCCGGTCGACAGCCTCGGCCTCCGACGCCTGACCTTCCACCAGCCGCACCACGCGCGTTTCGCGTCCCGGGCGCAAACCCGCAAGCTCCCAGGCGTGGAGAAATCCGCCGGCCCCGACCTGGCTGTTGTAGACCTCGACCAGCCGTGCCGGACTGCCGGAGAGAATGTCCAGCAGCCCGCTGCGCAGGCCGATGATCAGGTCGCAGTCGTGGGCGAGCGCCAGCATCGCCTCGCGCTCGAAGCCCACCTCCTGGCCGGTCGCGCCGAGCGGCGGATCGTCCGGGCCCCGGTTGATCAGCACCTCGAACCCCGCAGCGGACAAGCGATCGACCACTTCGCGCCAGATCGCAGGGTCGAGGGGCAGAAGCGATTGCGCCATCGGGACGATGAGGGCCCGTCTGCCCCTGCCGCGCGGGAGGGGCGACGGCCGGGTCGGCGCGGGATGCCGGCCGGAGCCATCGAGCGGCAGGCCGAGCGCCTGCTTGACCATGAGCAGATAGTGGCCCGGCAGGGAAGCGCACGGGCGGATCGCCCCGTCCTCACCCAGAAGCAGGAAGTCGAGGTGTCCGATCACCGCGCGCGCCAGCAGGCCTGTGCTGACAAGGCGATTGCGCAAGGTGTAGTAGCACGCGATCTCGGCGACGCGAACCTCGTCGAACACATCCGAAAACAGCGCGGCAAGATCGGCGAGACGCCGCGGCACGATCAGGATCGTTCGCCCCGCTTTTCTCGGTCGCGCCGTCCACGCATACAGGAACAGGTAACAGTCGCCGGACTGGAAGCCGCCGAAGACGAAAGTTGCGTCCGAATCCTGCTCCATCCAGCCGAGCACGGTCGCGATGCCTTCGTCAGGCATCCGCGGCGGCCTCGCCGTCAGTCCCGGCGCGAAGCCCTGCATCGAAACGGTCAATTGCTGCCGAGGCGGCTCGGAGAAGGGCGACCCGGCGGTTCCATGGGCCTGGAAGGCAGAAATGGCCCGGCGCGCCGCATCGGTCTGCCCCGCCATCAGCAGCATCCGCGTGAGATAATAGAGCTTGGGTTGGCGCAGCCAGTCCGACGCGGCATCGCTGACCAGATCCCGCCGCAGAACCCGCGCGCCGCTGGCCGGATCGCCGCATTTCTCGAAATAGCGCGCGATATCCAGCATGGACCGGCGGAAGTCCCGGTCGATCAGGCAGACCTTCGCGAACACGGCATCGGCCTTCCCGGTCTCGCCCCGGTCGAGGTGCTGCCACATCAGCAGCGGGTAATGATCCGGTCCGCCGCCTGCGGCGCTGGCAGCGAGGAACAGCCGGTGCGCCTCGTCGAAGCGGGCCGTCAGATAGGCCGCGATGCCGCCAAACATCAGCCGCTGACCCGGCCGCAGCGGAGCCTCCTCCAGCCCGGCCATGGCGCCGTCGAGATCCCCGCCGTAGAGCCGCGCGTAGAACAGCGTCTCGCTCTCCTGCTCGGCAAGGGTGGCGTTGGCCTGCGCGAGCCGGATCAGGCGGCCCCAGTCGCACAGCGCCCGCAGCCGCGCCAAGGCGGCCGTCATCGGAACCAGATCGCGATCGAGCAGGTGAGCCAGCCGCTGCGCCGCCAGCCCATAGGCGCCGCCGGACAAGGCATGATCGACAGCACGCAGTCCTGCCGCGCGCGGCGCGCGCGCGAACAGCAGGGCCACGATCCGGTCTGCCAGCGATGCCTGCGCAGCGTCTGCGAGCGGCATGGCCGCGCCCGGCATGGGAAGCACCGCATCGAACAGGGCGGTCAGCATCGCTGCATCAAGACGCCCTGCCGGAAGCGCCGCGATCCTCCGGCTCAGGACAGCGAGCAGACCCTGCGCCAGGCCCATGCGCGCCAGCGCAGGCCAGGCGACAGGCGCGGGCCAGCCATCCTGGTCGAGCGCCAGCGCCGCAGCAGCCGCGACCCGTCCCTCGGCCATGAGCGCCGCCATGCGCGCGCGCGGCAACCGCGGTGAACCGGCTTCGCTCCCCTGCCCGCCCGGATCTGCGGCCCTCGTCATCGCCATGCCCAACTCCGCGGCTTCAGCGACGCGCAGACGTGACTCGCGATCCGCGACGAAGCTGGTCACGACGATCTGCCGCCTGCGGATCGGCCGCCCCTCGATGGCCCCCTCGTTCAGCAGGTGATCGACCGGATCGATGTCCTCGCCGCGCAACCGGCGCAGGGCGAGGTCCGGATTGCGGGCGAGGTAATCGTCCTGATCCCAGGCCAGATCGGGCCGGAAGATCAGCCCGCCCGCCTCGCACGCCAGGATCGGCCCGAGCGGCGATCCGCCGCTGGCGATCTCCATGGCCGCATCGAGCGCCGCCGTCGCCCGGCTGTCGCCGTCGGCGTGCGGGCGGAGGCGTTCGAGGGTCGCCGGCAGGATTTCGGCAATCGCACGGGCGGGCTCACCGCTGCGCGCCATCGCCTCCAGCACGATGCGCCGGACCAGAGCCGCGCCGGCGGCTTGCGCGTCCGTCAGCGCGCATGCAAGCCGCAGCAGGGCGGCGTCCGATGTCGCGGGCATGCGGGCGCGCCACAGCACGGGCCCCGCTTCAGGCGGCAGGACGAGGCGCGCGCCGTCCGGCGCGCCCGCCGCGATGGCGCGCATGGTCTTTCGCAGCGCAGCGAAGCAGCTGGGCAATCCAGGGGCCCGCCCCGTGCGCAGCGCGCGCGCCCTCACCAGGACGACCCCCGGGTCATGGCTCCAGACGCCCGACAACCGTTGGTCGGCCACAAGCGCCACCGCCGGCTGCACAACGTCCACGGCGGGATCAATCCGGTCCAGCGTGGCGATGAGATCGCCCAGCGCCGGCGTCACGCCGCAAGATGGCGGCACGGCCAGCAGCCAGTCGGCATCGCCGACCGCAAGGGCTTCGGGCGCGTCCGCCGCAAAGGCTGCGCGCCGACGCGCGGGCAGGAGCGTCAACGCCGCGCTGGCGCATGTCACGGCTCCGGCCAGCCGCGACAGCGCCTCCTCACGCCTCTCGCCCGACATCGCCTCGGCGATCACGACGACGCGGGCGCTGCCTTCCGGACGACCGGTCGCCGTTTCCGAACCCGTCCTGACCTGCACGATCACGCCATCCGCCTGTCGGCGCAGGATCTGCGTCGCGCAGGCCAGCCGGGCGGCGTAGTCGGCCTCCGCGATGTCCTGAAGCGTGACGGGGCGTTCCGCCAGCAACGGCGCCGCCAGCGCATCGCGCGGGTCGCGAAAGCAGGCCGCCGCGGCCGCGATGCCGAGATCGCACATCCCGGCGAGGACCGCAGCGGCCTCGGCCAGGCTGTCGATCCGCCCCTCGATCACGGGCAGATCGGACGGGGCCATCGTGCCACGCGGCGGTTCGACGGCGGGGCGTGCGGGAGCGGACATGGACCGCGGCGTAGGCGCGCGGCCCTCCCGGGTCAAGACGCCGGGCGAGGCCCCCCGCTTCCGATCTGTCCCCTGTCGCCCGTCCGCCGCCCGACCCGCGACCCGGCGAGCCTATTCCCCTCACCCCGAAGAGCTTTCCAGCCCCCCCCCGTCACGGCCTCCCC
>CAZDUL010000043.1:0-17203 GCA_964508635.1 uncultured Allobosea sp.
TTGGGTTGCCCGGGGGTCCTGGCCGGCGGCTTGGCCGGGGGTGGGTCGGGGGGCTCGTTCATACGGGCAGTCGGTCTGCGACGGGGGCGAAATAGGCGTCGATGGCCGCGTCGGACACCTCGCCGAGTGTCGGTGGCGACCAGCGCGGCGCCTGATCCTTGTCGATGAGGACTGCGCGGACGCCCTCGAAGAAATCATGCCCACGCAGGATTCGCGACACGATGCGATATTCCAGCCGCATCGCCTCGGTGAATGAAAGCTTGCCGCCCGCGCGCATCTGCGCGAGCGCGAGCTTCATGCTTGTCGGCGACCTGGCAGCAAGCGTGGCGAGGGTCGCGGCGGCAAAGGCGTCGTCGCTGCGTCCCTCGAGCGCAGCGATGATCTCCTCCACGGTGGCGCGAGAGAAGACGTCGTCGATCAGCGGACGATGCGGGTCCAGCGGGGAAGGTCCCGGGTCAACAGCCAGATCCGCCAGCACCGCCTCGAGCATCTCGCCGGCGCCGAGCCGCTCGACGATGGCGGCGCAGGCCCCCTCGCCCACGGCATGGGTGGCAAGGCCGAGCGCCAGCGCGTCCGCCTGTCCGATGCGTGCGCCCGTGACGGCGAGATAGGTCCCGACTGCCCCCGGCAGGCGGGGCAAGGCATAGGTGGCGCCCACATCCGGGAAGAAGCCGATTCCAACCTCCGGCATGGCGAACAGATGGCGCGGACCGGCAACACGGTGCGAACCGTGCAGCGAAACGCCGACCCCGCCCCCCATGACGATGCCATCGATCAGCGCGACATAGGGCTTGGGGTAGGTCTTGATGCGGATGTTGAGGAGATACTCCTCGCGCCAGAAGGTCATCGCCTCCTCGTGCGCGCCCGCCCGGCCGAGATCATGCAGATGCCGGATGTCGCCGCCGGCGCAGAAGGCCTTGCCCCCCGCCCCCTGAACCACGACCGCGGTGATCTCGGCGTCGCGCTCCCAGACGTCGAGCGCCTCGGCGAGGCCGCGCACCATGCCGAGCGTCAGCGCATTCAGCGCCTTCGGCCTGTCGAGGGTCACCAGACCGATGGGACCGCGCCTGTCGCAGGCGATTTCGCTGTCCGTGATCAGCGTCACGTCTCGTCTCCATTTCCTGGTTGATCCCGCCCAACGCGCCGCGACGTCGCGTGACGACGCTCATCACTTCCTTGCAAGCATTCCAGTGTGGTAGCAAGCGACGGGGGAGACATCCGGGGATCGTCGTCACATGTCCATGCGCGCGCTTTCGTCAAGGCGACGGGCTGCGGAGCCGTCCGAGGCGGCGCCGTCCGGTCTCGTGCAGACGCGGGCCAACGAGGCCGGCTGCAGCCCGCTCGCCCTGACGCGACGCATGCGCCGCAACCGCAAGGCCGAATGGTCGCGGCGGCTGATGCGCGAGAACAACCTCACGCGCGACGACCTGATCTGGCCGATCTTCCTGATGGACCGTCGCGAAACGCGCTGGCCGGTCGAGCACATGCCGGGCATCGACCGTGTCAACATCGACGAGGCGGTGCGCGAGGCCGAGCGCGCCGCAAGGCTCGGAATTCCGGCCATCGCACCGTTTCCCTTCGTCGAGCACGAGCTGCGCGACGCGGTCGGTTCGGAAGCGCTGCGCGCCGGCAACCTGATGTGCCGTGCCGTGCGGGCCATCAAGCGCGCCGTGCCGGATATCGGCGTCATTACGGACGCCGCGCTCGATCCCTACACCGATCACGGCCATGACGGCGTGCTGAAGGACGGGCGGATCCTCAACGACGAGAGCGTGGCGATCCTGACCCGCCAGGCGCTGGCTCTGGCCGAGGCCGGCGCCGACATGATCGCCCCCTCCGACATGATGGACGGGCGCATCGGCGCCATCCGCGCCGCGCTGGATGCGGCCGGATACACCGATGTGCAGATCATGGCCTATGCGGCGAAGTATGCCTCGGCGTTCTATGGCCCGTTCCGCGATGCGATCGGCACCAACGCCACGCTCATCGGCGACAAGCGCACCTACCAGATGGATCCCGCCAATGCCGCCGAAGCGC
Source organism: uncultured Allobosea sp. (assembly GCA_964508635.1). Lineage (GTDB taxonomy): Bacteria > Pseudomonadota > Alphaproteobacteria > Rhizobiales > Beijerinckiaceae > Allobosea. The sequence goes on from CAZDUL010000043.1 coordinate 2,038, forward strand.
TTCACGAGGTCGGCCTCGACATCGAGGAGGGCGCCGACATGGTCATGGTCAAGCCCGGCATGCCCTATCTCGACATCGTGCGGGCAGTGAAGGACGCCTACGCCGTGCCGACCTTCGCCTACCAGGTGTCCGGCGAATACGCGATGCTGATGGCGGCGGCGCGCAATGGCTGGTTCAACGAGGAGCGCGCCATCATGGAGAGCCTGCTGGCCTTCAAACGCGCCGGAGCCGATGGCGTGCTGACCTACTTCGCGCCCCGCGTCGCGGAGTGGCTCGCCCAGCGGTGACGGCGACGCTGATCGCGCGGCCTCATCCGCTATGGCTGACTCTCGCCTGCCTGTCCGCCCTTCTGGCAGCTTGCGGCTCGACGACCGATGCGGACGAGATGCGTGCCTGCAGGCTGGCCCTCCCGGCCCTCGACAATCAGGGCGCCCGGATCATCCTCGACCGGACAGCGCCGGGACCGTTCCGGCACTCGCTGCGGATCGACTACCGTTCCGTGCGCGAGGGCGAACCGACGCGCATCCGCCATGTGATCTGCCGGTTCTCCGACGCGAGGAATGCCCGGGGACGCCGCGAGCTGGTCGGAATCGCGACCGAGTTCGGGCCCATGGCCGACGCCTCGTTCTATCTGCTGCGGCGCTTCTACCTCGACACGCCGGATGCGGAGCGCGGCGATCCGGCTGCAAACAGATGATGCCCTTGCGCACGCCAGCGAACTGCTGAAGGTTGCCATGCGTGCTTCCGTCCGCTCGACACTCCCCGTATCCGCCGCCTGATGAGCCAGCTTGCGATCACCTTCGCCGACATCGAAGCTGCAGCGGTCGCGCTGCAGGGGCATGTGCTGAACACGCCGCTCCTGCGCTCGCCGCGGCTCTCCGCGCTGACGGGCGCAGAGGTGTTCGTGAAGTTCGAGAACATGCAGGCCACGGCCTCCTTCAAGGAGCGCGGTGCGGCCAATCGGCTGCTGCATCTCACGCAAGCCGAACGCGCACGCGGCGTCATCGCCATGTCGGCCGGCAACCATGCGCAGGCCCTCGCCTACCATGCGAAGCGCATGGGCGTGCCGGCGACCATCGTGATGCCGGCCACGACGCCGCTGGTGAAGGTCGAGAACACCCGCAGTCACGGCGCGCGCGTGGTGTTGCACGGCGACACGCTGGTCGAGGCGGCGGAGAAGGTCGCTGAAATCCGCGCCGCGGAAGGGCTGGTGATGGTCCATCCCTTCGATGACCCGAAGGTGATGGCGGGCCAGGGCACCATCGCCATCGAGATGCTGGCGGCGGAGCCCTCGCTCGACACGCTGATCGTGCCGATGGGCGGCGGCGGCCTGATCAGCGGTGTCGCGGTGGCGGCGCACGCGCTGAAGCCCGGCATCCGGGTGATGGGCGTGGAGGCGGCGCTGTTCCCCTCCTTCCACAATGCGCTGACGGGCGACAGCCTGCCCATCGGCGGGCCGACGCTGGCCGAGGGCATCGCGGTCAAGCATGTCGGTGCACTCACGCTGCCGGTCTGCCGGGCGCTTGTGGAAGGACCGATCCTTGTATCGGAGGAGCTGATCGAGCGGGCGGTCAACGCCTTTGCCACGTTGCAGCACACGCTTGCCGAAGGCGCGGGCGCAGCCGGGCTCGCCGCCATGCTGGCCGAGCCGGAGACTTTCCGCGGTCAGCGGGTCGGCCTGATCCTGTGCGGCGGCAACATCGATTCGCGCCTGCTCGCCGCGATCATGGTGCGCGAACTCGAACGCGACGACCGCATCCTGTCCCTGCGCATGACGGGAGCCGACCGGCCCGGCGTTCTGGGGCTGATCGCCAGCCGGCTCGGCGAGCTCGGCGCCAATATCCTCGAGGTGTCGCATGGGCGGCTGATGCTCGACGTGCCGGCCAAGGGCGTGACCATCGACATCACGGTGGAGACGCGCGGCGCGACGCACGCGCAGGAAATCCTCACCGCGCTGGCGGCCGACGGGCTGAGCCCGCGCCGGCTGGACCCGAGGGGCCTCGGGCCCCATTGAGGACGCCGCCGGGCGCGGCCGGCCATCGCGCGGGCGGTGCGGAAACACGGGCCCTTTGCGCGCCATGGGGTATCCCGCCGGCCTGGCCCTTGCGTCCGGCGCAGCGCAAGGCCATTTCCACGGCGTCATCCTCGACCGGAGGCGACCCGCCATGTCCCCTGTTCCGCGCCGACGTCTTCCGTCCGACGCTGGCGCGGCGCGCCCGTACCAGCGCCGCATCGACGGCGTGCTGGCGCCGCGCTTCGCCGCCTGGATCGTCGACCTGTTCGTCGTGGCGCTGCTGGGTCTCGTTGTCTGGATCTCGGTCTGGTTCGTTGGCCTGCTGACACTCGGCCTCGGCTGGCTCTTCCTGCCGGCGGTAGGGCTCGTGGTGGCGATGGCCTATGCTGCCCTCACCATCGGCGGCCCCGCGCAGGCGACCTTCGGCATGCGTGCGATGGGGCTGAGGGTCGAGCGCGTCGATGGCGGACCGCCCGACCCGATCGCGGCTGCGGCGCACTGCCTGCTGTTCTACGTGGCGACATTTTCGGGCGGGCTGCTGGTCATCAACCTGCTGATCGGCCTGTTGCGGGATGACCGGCGTCTGGGGCACGACCTGCTGACCGGCTTCGTCGTCCTGCCGCGCCCACGCGTGTGAGCCGCTAGTCGCGCGGAAACTCCAGGCCCATCTCACGGTAGCGTTCGGGATCGTTCTCCCAGCCCTCGCGCACCTTCACGAACAGGAAAAGGTGAACCTTCGCCTCGGCCGCCTCGGCGATCTCGGCGCGGGCGGCCTGGCCGATTGCCTTGATGGTGGCGCCGCCCTTGCCGAGCACGATCTTGCGCTGGCTCTCGCGCTCCACGTAGATGGTCTGCTCGATGCGCACCGAGCCGTCCTTCTGCTGCGTCCAGCTCTCGGTCTCGACGGTCGAGCGATAGGGCAGCTCGTCGTGCAGCCGCTCGTAGATCTTCTCGCGCGTGATCTCGGCGGCAAGGAACCGCAGCGGCGCATCCGAGACCTGATCCTCGGGGTAGAGCCACGGGCCCTGGGGCAAGCGGCCCGCCAGCCAGGAAAGAATGTCTGGCACACCCGAGCCCGTCAGGGCCGAAACCATGAAGGTCGCCTCGAAGCGGCCCGACTGGTTGAGCGCGAGCGAGATCGGAATCAGCGCTTCCTTGCCTTTCAGCGTGTCGATCTTGTTGAGCACAAGGAATTTCGGCTGTCGGAGCTCTTCGGCGCGGGCAATCAGCTCGGCGGTTTCGGGGGCATCGTGGCGGTTGACGTCGACCAGAACGCCGACGAGATCGGCATCGGTGGCGCCGCCCCAGGCGGAGGTGACCATCGCCCGGTCGAGCCGGCGCTTCGGCCGGAAGATGCCCGGCGTGTCGACGAAGACGATCTGCGCCGCGCCATGCATCGCGATTCCGCGCACCTGCGTGCGCGTGGTCTGCACCTTGCGCGAGACGATGGAGACCTTGGCGCCGACGAGCTGATTGAGCAGCGTCGACTTGCCGGCGTTGGGCTCCCCGATGAGGGCAACGAACCCGGCGCGGGTTTCTGCGTTCCGGTTCATGAGCGCACGCCTTCGACAGCGTCGATGTCGGCTGCAAGCCCATCGTGCCACAGCCCTTCGCGGCGCAGCACGCTTTCGGCCGCAAGCTGCTCGGCGAGGCGCTTGGACCGGCCTTCCCCGATACCGTCGGGCAGGCCCTCGACCCGGGCGGCGATGCGGAACTGCGGGGCATGGTCGGGGCCGCTGCGGCCGACCTCGACATAGACCGGCGTGGGGAACCCGCGGCCCTGAGCCCATTCCTGCAGCGCGGTCTTGGCATCGCGCAGCGGCCGCGCCGGCTGGCGCAGGCGCGCGCCGAACGCCTGCTCGATCAGCGCACGCGCGGCGGCATAGCCGCCATCGAGATAGACCGCCCCCACAACCGCCTCGCAGACATCGGCCAGGATCGCCTTGTTCCGGCGCGCGCCCGACGCGCTCTCGCCATCGCCGAGCCTGAGATGAGGCCCGACATCCCACGCCAGCGCCACGTCAGCGCAGGTCTCCTTGCGCACCAGATCGGCGAGGCGGCGCGACAGCTCGCCCTCCTCCGCCGCCGGATAGGCGCTGAAGAGCAGGTCCGCCACGCACATGCCGAGAACGCGGTCGCCGAGGAATTCGAGGCGCTGGTAGCTGCCGATGCGCTTCGCTTCGGGCGGGGCGGCGGACATGTGTGTCAGAGCCCGCTCGAGGATCGAGCGGTCGGCGAAGGCATGGCCCAGACGGCGTTCGAGCTCTGCGAGATCAGGCCGTGGTCGGCGCGTCATGACGTCAACGGATGGGCTGGAACAGCCGGCTCCAGCGAACCGACATGGGCCAGCGCCAGACCTGCCAGGCCGCCTCGCCCTCCTCGATCGAGAAGAAGATGATCTCCGCACGGCCGACGAAATTCTCGAAGGGCACCGGGCCGACCGAGTTGAGATCGCGGCTGTCTGTCGAATTGTCGCGGTTGTCGCCCATCATGAAATAATGGCCGGCGGGCACGGTGTAGACGCGTGTGTTGTCCCAATAGCCGCGGTCGCCGTCCCGCTCGATGATGATGTGCGAGACCCCACCCGGCAACGTCTCCCGATAGCGCGGCACACGGATCGTGCGGCCCCAGGCATCGGTGGTCTCGTAATCGTCGATCCGCTGGCGTTGCACGGGCTGGTTGTTGATGTGCAGGATGCCGTCGATCATCTGGATGCGATCGCCCGGCAGGCCGATCACCCGCTTGATGTAATCGGTGGAGTTGTCCTTCGGCAGCTTGAACACGGCGATGTCGCCGCGCTTGGGCTCGGCGGCCCAGATGCGCCCTTCGAACAGGTTCGGGCTGAACGGAAACGAGTATTTCGAATAGCCGTAGGCGTATTTCGATACGAAAAGGTAGTCGCCGACCAGCAGCGTCGGAATCAGCGATCCGGACGGAATGTTGAAGGGCTGGAACAGGAAGGTGCGCAGCACCAGCGCGATCAGCAGCGCTTCGATGAGGAGTTTGACCGTGTCCCACAGGCCGCCTTCGGCTTTCTTGCCGGGACTTTTCACCTCGTCACTCACCCTGTTGTCCTTCGCGATGATTTTCGTGCTTGCCCCGCGCGCCATGTCCGACCGCCACGCGCCTTGGGTCTAGCCCATCGGGCGCAGCGCGGCAATGCGAGCCGCTTCAACAGCGCGCTTGCCGCATCGGGCGCAACGCGCGACACACCCCATCATGGAGTGGAGCGACGACGGCATCATCCTGGGCGCCCGGCGCCACGGCGAAGGGGCCCTGATCGTGGAGGCGATGACACGGGAGCGCGGGCGCCATCTCGGCCTGGTGCGCGCGAGCGAGCGGCTGAGGCCGGCGCTGCAGACTGGCAACAGCGCACGCCTGACCTGGCGCGGGCGGCTCGACGAGCATCTCGGCCGCTTCACGATCGAGCCGATGCGGCTGCGCGCCGGCGCGCTGATGGACAAGGCCGCCGCTCTCTACGGGCTCCGGCACATGGCTGCGCTCATGCGGCTCCTGCCCGAGCGGGAGCCGCACCCGGCGCTGTTCGAAGCCCTCGGCGTGGTGCTCGACCATCTCGACGACCTTGCCGTCGCCGGTCCCCTCGCCGTGCGGCTCGAACTCGCGCTGCTGGCCGAACTCGGCTTCGGGCTCGATCTTGGCAGTTGCGCCGTCACGGGCGCAACCCAGGAACTGGCGTTCGTGTCGCCGAAGAGCGGACGCGCGGTATCGGCGGGCGCCGGCGCGCCCTATGCCGATCGGCTGCTGCGCCTGCCTGCGTTCATCGGGCAACGGCTCGAGGGTCAGCCGGTCCTGGCCGGCGAGCTGGCCGATGCCTTCGCGTTGACGGGACATTTCATCAACCGGAACGTGCTGGAGCCGCGAGGGATTGCGGCCGCGCTGGACCGGGCGTCCTTTGTCGCCGCCGCGGTGGCCGCGCTCGGAGCGTCGGAGGGAACCAGGGGCGGCAGGATCAGGGATTGATCGTCGTCGAGAGCGACAGGCCGAAATCGACGCGGTCCCGGTTCGGCACCGCTGCGCCCCCACTGCGCTGCGCCTCGATGCGGGCATATTCGGCGAACATGCGCGCCACCGTGCGCTCGCCGAGGCGGGCCTCGATGGCCGTTGTCAGGCCGAACGCCCCGAGCTGGGCGCGATCCGGCGACACGACGGCTGCAGCGCTGCGCGCACTGACATAGCCGAAGCGCTCGAACGAACCGAGCGAGATGATGGGCCCGATATCGAGGGTGACGCGATCGTTCAGTTTGAAGGAGCGCGTTGCCTTGAGATCGAAACCGCCAAGGCGCCCGGTGGTGAATGCGAGGCGACCAAGCTCGGCTGCGCCATCGGCAAAGGCCATGAAGCCGCCGAACCGCATGCTGTCGCGATCCTCGCGGCCCAGCGGCTCGCGCGGCGAGCCGCTGGCGGTCAGGGCCAGAAGCCTGTCGTTGCTGGCGACTGCGCCGATGCTGAGGGGGCCGAGCCGGGCGGCCTCGACCCAGGAGCCGCGCCACTCCGACGCGATATGGGCATTCTCGTAGCCCAGACCGACCATCGGAGTGAGCAAAGGTGCCATGCGCGGCGCGACCAGCCCGCGAACCTGCACGCCTGCTCGCTCGCCGGGCGCAATGCCCGATGGTTTGAGGGTGAAGCGATCCCAGACGGAGGGCTGATCCGGGAGAGTCACCAGCTCGATGGCCTGTACGGCCCCGGCATGCCAGAGGGCGCAGAAGCAGAAGAGGAGACCGCCCCGGACAAGAACGCGGCGGGCACGGCCGGCGCGACCTTTGCTCCCGGCCAAGGCCGCGCCACATGGCACGCGCGGAGCATCTTCGGCTGCAGCTGGCTCGCCCAATCGGCTCACGACCCTCATCCCACCCGCTTCACCGAGGCTGACGCATGTTGAAGGCGGCGGCTCATTCTTCGTGCCGTCCGGCCTGTCGTCATCCCGGGCGTTTGCGCCTGCCATGAACACCGGGGGAACCCGGGTTGATCGGCACGCGACCACGCGCTCCTTTAGCATTTCCGGATGTGGCGAGAATGTGGCGCGAAAGCAGCGCCCCGCCGGATTTCATCGCCTTGTTTTCCAACGGTTTTTGATGCCTTCTGGTCCATAAGGGGGGCGCTGGACGCCAGACATGGTTAATGTGGGGGTGCGTCGAATCATCAGAAACAGAGTGCGCCTTGCGCGCCAACGCGCAGCTGCGCACCGGACCAGACCATGGGCAAGCCTGTCGATCCGCCAACACCGGAAGGTGTCGAGACCATCGACCTGAAGACTGCGCTGGAAGAGCGATATCTCGCCTACGCGCTCTCCACGATCATGCACAGGGCTCTGCCGGATGCCCGCGATGGCTTGAAACCGGTCCATCGGCGCGTGCTGCACGCGATGCGGCTGCTCAGGCTCGATCCGGGGCAGGCCTACAAGAAATGCGCCCGGATCGTCGGCGACGTGATCGGCAAGTTTCACCCGCATGGCGATCAGGCGGTCTATGACGCGCTGGTGCGGCTCGCGCAGGATTTCGCGCAGCGCTATCCTCTCATCGAAGGGCAGGGCAATTTCGGCAACATCGACGGCGACAACGCCGCCGCCTACCGCTACACGGAAGCGCGGCTCACCGAGGTCGCGCGGCTGCTGCTCGAAGGCATCGACGAGGACGCGGTCGATTTCCGCGAGACCTACAACGGCGAGGACGAGGAGCCGGTGGTGCTGCCGGCGGCCTTCCCGAACCTGCTGGCCAACGGCTCGCAGTGCATCGCGGTCGGCATGGCGACATCGATCCCGCCCCACAACGCGGCCGAGCTGTGCGATGCGGCGCTCTACCTGATCCAGAACCCGGCCGCCACCAGCGACCAGCTGCTCACCTTCGTGCCGGGACCGGATTTCCCGACCGGCGGCATCATCGTCGAACCGCGCGCATCGATTGCAGAGGCTTACCGCACCGGGCGCGGCGCGTTCCGCACCCGCGCGCGCTGGACGAAGGAAGATACCGGGCGCGGCGGATGGGTCGCCGTCGTTACCGAGATCCCGTATCTGGTCACCAAGGGCCGGCTGATCGAGAAGATCGCCGAGCTTCTGCAGGACAGGAAACTGCCCCTGGTCGCCGACATGCGCGACGAGTCGACGGAGGATGTCCGCATCGTGTTCGAGCCGCGCTCGCGCACCGTCGATGCGGCGCTGATGATGGAGTCGCTGTTCAAGCTCACGGAGCTTGAAAGCCGGATTCCCCTCAACATGAACGTACTGACCGGCGGGCTTGCGCCCCGGGTGCTCAGTCTGCCCGAAGCCCTGCGCGCCTGGCTCGACCATCGCCGCGAGGTGCTGCTGCGCCGCTCGCGTTTCCGCCTCGGCCAGATCGAGCGGCGGCTCGAAATCCTGCGCGGCCTGCTGATCGTCTATCTCGATCTCGACCGTGTGATCAGGATCATCCGCGAGGAGGACGAACCGAAGGCGGAGCTGATGCGCGCCTTCGCCCTGACGGAGGTGCAGGCGAACGCCATCCTCGACACGCGGCTGCGCAGCCTGCGCCGCCTCGAGGAGATGGAGCTTCGTCGCGAGCTCGACAGTCTGACCGCCGAGCAGGCGCAGATCGAGGGCCTGCTGGGCTCTGAAGAGAAGCAGTGGAAGACGGTTTCGTGGGATATCCGCGAGGTGCGCAAGGCCTTCGGGCCCGACACGCCGCTCGGCAAGCGGCGCACCAGCTTCGCCGAAGCGCCGGAAGCCGCCGATATCGACCTCACCGAGGCGATGATCGAGCGCGAACCCATCACCGTCGTGGTGAGCAGGAAGGGCTGGATCCGGGCGCTCAAGGGCCATGTGCAGGACCTGTCCAGCCTCGCCTTCAAGGGTGATGACGGGCTGAAACTCGCGTTCTTCACCGAGACCACCGCCAAGGTGCTGGTGCTGGCCGACAACGGCAAGGTGTTCACCCTCGATGCCGCAAGGTTGCCGGGCGGACGCGGCTTCGGCGACCCGATCCGACTTTCGATCGACCTCGAGGAAGGGGCCGACATCGTCTCGGCATTCCCCTATCGCCCCGGAGAAAAGCGTCTGCTCGCGTCTGCGGACGGGCGCGGCTTTATCGCGCCGATGGACGAGGTCGTCGCCAACACGCGCAAGGGCAAGCAGGTGATGAATCTCGACGAAGGGCTCGCCTGCGTGCTGGCCGAGCCGGTCCACGGCGACCACGTGGCCGTCATCGGCCAGAACCGCAAGCTGCTCTGCTTCCCGCTTTCGCAGGTGCCGGAGATGAGCCGGGGCAAGGGCGTGCGCCTGCAGAAATACAAGGACGGAGGCATCTCCGACGCCAGGACGTTCACGGCGGCGGAGGGATTGACCTGGCTCTCCAGCGATGGCCGAACCTACACCGTGGCGCGCCCCGAACTCGACGAGTGGATCGGCGCCCGCGGCGAGGCCGGGCGTCTGCCGCCCAAGGGGTTCCCGAAGAACAACCGATTCGTCGGCTGAGTTCGCCGGCCGGGCCGTGCGATGCCCCCGAGCGCTTTCGCCGTCAGGCCAGAACCACCACCGGCGCACCGACCGGAACGCGCTCGTAGAGATCGATCACGTCATGGTTGATCAGGCGAATGCAGCCGCTCGACACGTTCTGCCCGATGCTCCACGGCTCGTTGGTGCCGTGGATGCGATACATCGTGTCGCGGCCACCCTCATGCAGGTAGAGCGCCCGTGCGCCGAGCGGATTGTCGGGTCCGCCCGGCATCCCTCCAGCCCACGGTCCGTTCTTCTCGGGGTCGCGGGCAATCATGTTGTCGGTGGGACGCCAGTTCGGCCAGGCGGCCTTCCGGCCGACCACGGCCCGGCCGCGCCAGCGCGCACCGTCCCGCCCCACGCCGACTCCGTAGCGGATGGCAGTGCCGTCCGGCTGCGGAAGGTAGAGATAGCGTTCGCTGGTGCGCACCACGAGGGTGCCGGGACGGAACGGGCCATCCCACGGCACGATGGCGCGCAGGAAGTCCGGGTCCAGTTCGCCCAGATCGATGGGCTCGAGCGGAAACCGCTCGTCATCGACATAGCCATAGATGTCCGTCGGAAAGAAAAAGGCCTGGCCGCGCGGACGAAGCGGCGTCACGGGCGCAGCCAGCTCCGGCGGTTGCGGCGCGCAGGCTGCAAGGGCCAGCGGCAGGGCAGCCGTCGAAGCAGCCGCCTTGAGGAAGCGGCGGCGTGAGGGGCTCGGAACGTCAACGGTCATATCAATCGTGCAGTCGGCTCGGGGGAAGGCTCATTGCGGTTGAACCCGCAGAGCATTGATCCGTTCTGCGCCGATGCAGTCCGATTCCGTCAAGACACGGATCGTTCATTCGGGTCGTCCGGCGCGCTTAACCATGCGGCGTTGCTGCCCTGCAACATCATATGGCGTGGGAAGCCATAAGGGCTTCGATGCGCAGCGCCGCGATCCGCTCCACCTGTCTGAGGGCTTCGGCGAATTCGGTGTCAGCGTCGTTCGACAATCGCCGCTCGAAAGCGGCCAGGATCGAGGCCTTGGTGTTGTCCCTCACCGCAATGATAAAGGGGAAGCCGAAGCGCGCCGTGTAGGCCTCGTTGAGCGCTGCAAAGCGGGCCTTCTCGTCGACCGTCAGGGCATCAAGCCCGGCCGACGCCTGCTCGGCTGCCGAGTCCGGCGTGAGCAGCCGCGCCGCCGCGAGCTTGCCGGCAAGGTCGGGATGGGCGCGCAACAAGCTCAGCTGCTGCTCCGGCGAGCCGGCGCGCATGGCCCTGCACATGGCGGCGTGCAGGCCTTCGGGCGTATCGGCGCTCGCATCGAGCCCGGCAGCGAGGGTTGCCTCCGCCACCCAGGGCGAGTGCTCCCAGACTCCGGCATAGCGCTCCCGGAACAGGGCCGGCGGAATGGCGCTGGGACGATAGCCGCCCACCGGCGGATGGGTGCGCACCCAGTGGCGGGCGATGTCGAGCCTGGTCGCCACCCAGGCCGTGTCGTGCGCTTTCACGTAGTCGAGGAAGCGGGCGAGAGCGGCGGCGCGGCCGGGACGGCCGACAAGCCGGCAATGCAGCCCCACCGACATCATCTTCGGCCGGGTCTCGCCCTCCGCATGAAGCACGTCGAAGGTGTCCTTCAGATAGCTGAAGAACTGGTCGCCGCTGTTGAAGCCCTGCGGAGTGGCGAAACGCATGTCGTTTGCATCGAGCGTATACGGCGTGATCAGCTGCGGGCCGCGCGGTCCCTCGATCCAATAGGGCAACTCGTCGGCATAGGAATCGGCGGAGTAGAGGAAGCCGCCCTCTTCCATGGTCAGACGCAACGTGTGGGCCGAGGTGCGTCCCTGATACATGCCGAGCGGCCGATCCCCGGTCAGCGCTGCATGGATGCGCACGGCCTCGTCGATATGCCGGCGCTCGTCCTCGGGGCTGACATCGCGATAGTCGATCCATTTCAGGCCATGGGTGGCGATCTCCCAGCCGGCTTCCTTCATCGACGAGACGATGTCTGGCGCCTTCTCCATCGCGGTCGCAACGCCGTAGACCGTGACGGGCAACGCTCGCTCGGTGAACATCCGCCACAGCCGCCAGTAGCCGGCCCGGGAGCCGTATTCGTAGATCGACTCCATGTTCATGTGCCGCTGCCCCGGCCACGGGGCAGCGCCGACGATCTCGGACAGGAAGGCTTCAGACGCGGCGTCGCCGTGGAGGATGCAGTTCTCGCCGCCCTCCTCGTAGTTGATCACGAACTGCACCGCGATGCGCGCACCGTTGGGCCAGCGGGCATGGGGCGGGGTGCGGCCATAGCCAATCAGATCGCGCGGGTAGGAAGCGGTGGCCGGGTTGAACATCAGGAGCCCCGATAGGTGGAGTAGGCCCATGGCGAGCACAGAAGCGGCACGTGATAGTGCCCATCCGGCTCAGCGATGGCGAAACGGATCGGCACGGCGTCGAGAAACGGCGGGTCGGCCGGCTTCACGCCCCTGCCGGCGAAGTATGGCCCGATGTGGAAAGTGATCTCGTAGAGGCCCGGCTTGAAGCCGTCGCCGCTCATCAGCGGCTCGTCGGTCCGGCCATCCGCGTTGGTCACCGCTTCCTTCACGAGCGCGCGCGAATCGCCCTCGATGCGATGCAGCGTCAGCCGCACGCCTGGGGCCGGGCCGCCATGGACCGTGTCGAGAACATGCGTTGAGAGACGGCCCATGCGGCACTCCGTGGAGAGGTTGGAACGCTCGCACAACTAGCCGGTTCGGGCCGAAGCTCAAGCGCTGCCGTGCCGGTTCCCCGGAACGGGCAGCGACGGCGCGTTCCTTGCGAAGCCGGCGGCGACGTGACATCGCTGCGATGCCGCGGCGCCGTTCATGGGGACGCTGCGGCGCTGGGGAAATCCGGGACTGACAAGACATGCTCGACGCCTATCTGTTGGAATGGGGATCGCTCCTGCTGCGCTGGCTGCATGTCATCGCAGGGATCGCCTGGATCGGCTCCTCGTTCTTCTTCATGCATCTCGACGCCACCTTGAAGCCCGCGCCAGACATTCCCGCGGGCAAGGGTGGTCACGCCTGGCAGGTGCATGGCGGCGGCTTCTACGAGATGAAGAAATATCTCGTCGCGCCCGACAAGCTTCCCGCCGAGCTGACCTGGCACAAATGGCAGGCCTACTGGACCTGGATCTCCGGCTTTTTCCTGCTCGTCTGGATCTACTATGCGCAGGCCGAACTCTACCTGATCGATCCTGCCGTGCTCGATCTGCCGAAATGGCAGGCCGCCGTGATCGGCATCGGCACGCTCGCTATCGGATGGGTCGTCTATGACGGCTTGTGCCGCTCGCCCCTGGCGAAAAGCGATCTGTGGCTCGGCATCGCCGGCTTCGGCTTCGTCGTGGCCATGTCGTTCGTCTACGCCAGTGTGTTCTCCGGACGCGGCGCGATGATCCACACCGGCGCGCTGATGGCCACGATGATGGCCGGCAACGTGCTGATGGTCATCATCCCCAACCAGCGCAAGGTGGTGGCCGACCTGGTGGCCGGCCGCACGCCCGATCCGAAATACGGCAAGACCGGCAAGCAGCGCTCCACGCACAACAACTACATCACCTTGCCGGTGGTGTTCATGATGCTGGCGAACCACTATCCGGTGACCTACGCCAACAATGCGGTGATCCCGGTCATCACGGTGCTGGTCATCATCGCCGGCGCAGTGATCCGCTACTTCTACAATGTGCGCCACATGGACCACGCCAAGTCCCCGTGGTGGGCTTGGGCCGTCGCTGCCGCCGCGATCTGGCTCGCCTTCTGGGTGGCGATGGCCTCGTCGCCGGGCGGGCGCGAACGCCTCGGCCTGTCGCCGGTGGAAGAAAGGCGGCTGCAAGCAGCGCGCGTTGCGCTGCCGCCGCCGGACGTCACCGACGTCATCACCGGGCGTTGCGCCATGTGCCATGCCGCTCAGCCGGGTTGGGCCGGCATCCAGATCGCGCCCAAGGGCGTGATGCTCGATACGCCGGAGCGCATCGCGCTCCAGCGAGAGGCGATCCGGATGCAATCCGTGATCACACATGCCATGCCGCCGAACAACCTCACGGGCATGACCCCGGAGGAGCGGCGGCAGGTGGCTGCCTGGTTGGCAACCCGATAATGCGGACGGGGAAAATCAGCCGATCCCGACAATGCGACAGATCCGCTCTACGGCGGCGCAAACGGTCGCGGGGTAGAGGCATGCCGGCTTCGATCCTCGGGATAACATCATGCTGTATCGCCTCCACAACTGTCTCTCTTCGCTGCGGCTGCTTGCTTCGGTCGTGGTTCTGCTGGTCGGTTTCGTCGCATCCGCACAGGCGCAGGGCGGCTACCGCACCATCGTCGGCGCCTGGGGCGAGAGCCGGGCCGTCTGCGAAGGCCCGCCCATGCTGGGCAAGCTGTTCATCGGGCGGAAGAGCCTCGTCGAGGACGAACAAGCCTGCGACTTCGAGACCGTGCGGCGCGATGGTCCGACCGTGACCTGGCGTGGAACCTGCGAAGGATACGGCGAACGCTGGCCGGCTGTCGTCACCGCAACCGAGAGGGCCGAACGCCTGACCATCCTGTCGAACGGCCGCGTGCTGCGCGAGGGCTTTCGCCGCTGCTGATCGCATCAGGGGATCAGGCGCAGCAATTGCGCCGTGGCGAGAGCGACCACCACGAGGCCGACAACCACCATCAGCACGCGCGGGCGGATGTGCCCGACAATGTAGCCGGCGAAGGGCGCAGCCAGCAATCCGCCCATGATCAGCGCGATGACATAGGGGACATGTTGCGCGCCCATCTGCGAGAGAAATGCGCCGGCGATCGCCGTCGTCACGAAGAACTCGGCGGTGTTGACCGTCCCGATCACCTTGCGCGGGGCATGACCTGAACCGATCAGCGTCGACGTCACCATCGGGCCCCAGCCGCCGCCGCCGATCGAATCGAGGAAGCCACCAACGAGTCCGAGCGGCACGGCATAGGTCGGTCTTGCATCATCCATCGGCGCCATGTTGAGCGCTTTCAGCAGGATGAGCCCGCCCATGAGCAGCAGATAGGCCGCCACGAAGGGCTGGATCGCACGCCCATCGACATTCGAGAGGACCAGTGCGCCGAGGACACCGCCCGCAATGCCGGCCAGCGCCAGCCGCGACAAGAGCCTCCAGTCCACATTGCGGAACCAGACATGGGAACCGGCCGAGGCCGCCGTGGTGGCGATCTCGGCGGTGTGAACGATGGCGCTCGCCTGCGCGGGCGCCACGCCGATCGTCATCAGCGCGGTCGACGAAACCAGACCGAACGCCATGCCGAGCGCGCCGTCGATCAGCTGCGCCAGAAAACCGATCATCCCGACCAGCAGGACATCGCCGGTGATCTCGAAACCGGTCATTCGCGTGTCCCATCCATCAGGAGCGGCGGTCCCGCCAGGCGGCGCCCCTCGATCGGGGCGCGGAGGACCCGAGCAAGCAGCCCCTCGGCGTTCTGAGGATGCATTGCGGCATGGAAAGGGCCATGTCCGTCAGTTGGCGCGGTTCGGGAAAAGCCGCCTGACCGCCGCCGCGCCCAGGCCGGCATTGGCGTGGGCGACGTCCGGCACGAATTAGATGGTCCATGTGAACGGGACGCTACGACGATTCGCCTTGCTTTCGGCCGCGGCTGAGTAGTAGCGTCCGCTATCGACCGCGTTTGCACCCTGACCGG
>CAZDUL010000044.1:0-6217 GCA_964508635.1 uncultured Allobosea sp.
GTTCCGTGGCGAGGGCGCAGGGCTGGGCGCGAGCATCAGCGTGTGGAAGGACCTGGATCCGAGTCGGATCGCCTGCGAACACCTGTTTTTCCGCCGGGCAGCGAGCGGCGATACGCCGGATGGCCGAAGCTAGCGCGAGCGCGGGCGCGGGCGCCGAGGAGGCCGGCTGATCTTCGCCGAGGATGTGCGGCTCGGCGGTTCGCTGCGTCGCACGCTGGCCCGCCGGGCCGTTGCGTCAGGCGCACGCGCCGTCGCCACGGTGCTCTGCGTCGCGCCCGATGCGACCGACAGGCTGGAGCCGTTGCGCGAGACGCTGGCCGACGCGCCGAGCGAATGGGGCGTGTCCGCGCTCGACGGTTTCATCGTGCTGCGGCTGCTGTCGCCCGACGCCGCGCGCCTGCGGGCCGATCTCGCCCGCGCGCTTGCTTTTCTCGCCGGCCGCGCCCTGCCGCGCAGCTGGCAGACCTGACGAAAGGCCATTCCCGATGATGCTGTCACCCCGCGAGAAGGACAAGCTGCTGGTCTCCGTCGCCGCCATGGTCGCGCGCCGGCGGCTCGAGCGCGGCGTGAAGCTGAACTTTCCGGAGGCGGTGGCGCTCATCACCGACTTCGTGATCGAGGGCGCGCGCGACGGCCGCTCCGTCGCCGAGCTGATGGAAGCGGGCGCCCATGTGCTCACCGCCGATCAGGTCATGCCCGGCGTGGCCGAGATGATCCATGACGTGCAGGTCGAGGCCACCTTTCCCGACGGCACCAAGCTCGTCACGGTTCACGAGCCGATCCGCGGCTCGACCGGCGAGATGAGGCCCGGCGAGGTCGTCACCCTGCCCGGAGAGATCGAGCTCAATGCCGGACGCCGCACGGTGACACTCACGGTCTCCAACACCGGCGACCGGCCGATCCAGGTCGGCAGCCACTACCATTTCTTCGAGACCAACGCCGCACTCGCCTTCGATCGCGACAAGGCGAGAGGGTTTCGCCTCGACATCGCGGCCGGGACGGCCGTGCGTTTCGAGCCCGGCCAGACCCGCGACGTCACGCTGGTAGAGATCGCCGGCGGTCGCGAGATCCACGGCTTCCAGGGCAAGGTGATGGGGAAAGTCTGATGCGTCGTTGCGCCTCGATGATCACGGGCGACGGCAGGACCATCGCCACGCCCCTCGCCGGGCCTTCGCCGGCCACATGCGGCCAGGCCGCTTCTTCTCTCCCGTCCAGCAACCGAGACCCGCAGCCATGAAGCACACGCTCCTGACCGTCGCCGTCCTCCTCGCAGCATCCCCGGCCTTCGCTCATCCGGGGCACGCTCTGGGCCTGCCCGGTGGCGGCTTCGCGGCTGGCTTTGCCCACCCCTTCTCAGGGCTCGACCATGTGCTGGCGATGCTGGCGGTCGGCCTCTGGGCGGCGCTGCGCGGCGGTGCGGCACGGTTCGCCTGGCCGGCGGCCTTCGTCGTGGCGCTGGCGGCCGGTTTCGCGCTCACGCAGGCCGGCTTCGTCGTGCCGCAGATCGAGACGATGATCGCCGCGTCCGTGGTGCTGCTCGGCGCCGCCATTGCGCTGGGCGTCAGCGCGCCGGTCCTGCTGGGCGCGGCCGCCATCGCCGCGTTCGGCATCGCCCATGGCGCAGCCCACGGCATGGAGCTGCATGGCGCACCGCTGCCCTTCGCCGCCGGCTTCACGGCGGCGAGCGGCCTGCTGCACCTGGCCGGCTTCGGCCTTGCCCACGCGCTCGACGCGCTTGCCACCCGCTGGCCCGTCCGCCTGGCGGGCGCCGGCATCGCCGCGGCCGGACTCGCCATCGCCGCCGCACTCTGACACGGACACGCTCACCCCAACCAGGCGCACCCGACCATGCCAGCCCGTTTCCCGCGCAACGCCTATGCCGCCATGTTCGGCCCCACGGTGGGCGACACGGTGCGTCTCGCCGACACCGACCTCGTGATCCGCGTGGAGAAGGATTTCACCACCTATGGCGAGGAGGTGAAGTTCGGCGGCGGCAAGGTGATCCGCGACGGCATGGGCCAGGGCCAGATGACCAATGCCGAGGGCGCAGCCGACACGGTGATCACCAACGCGCTGATCCTCGACCACTGGGGCATCGTGAAGGCCGATATCGGCATCACAAGGGGCCGCATCAGCGGCATCGGCAAGGCTGGCAACCCGGATATCCAGCCCGGCGTCACGATCCTGATCGGGCCGGGAACGGACGTGATCGCCGGCGAAGGCCGGATCGTCACCGCCGGCGGCTTCGACGCGCATATCCATTACATCTGCCCGCAGCAGATCGAGGACGCCCTGATGAGCGGGCTCACCACCATGCTCGGGGGCGGCACGGGCCCGTCGGCCGGCACATCAGCCACCACCTGCACGCCGGGCCCGTGGCACATCGCCCAGATGTTGCGCGCGGCCGACAGCTTTCCCATGAACCTCGCCTTCGCCGGCAAGGGCAATGCCGCGAAACCGGCCGCGCTGGTCGAGATGGTCGAGGCCGGGGCCTGCGCGCTCAAGCTGCACGAGGACTGGGGCACCACGCCAGCCGCCATCGACACCTGCCTGAGCGTCGCGGACGACCACGACATCCAGGTGATGATCCACACCGATACGCTCAACGAAAGCGGCTATGTCGACGACACGATTCGAGCGTTCAAGGGCCGCACCATCCACGCCTTCCACACGGAAGGCGCCGGCGGTGGCCATGCGCCGGACATCATGAAGGTAGCCGGGCTGCCCAATGTGCTGCCCTCCTCCACCAATCCGACGCGGCCCTACACGGTGAACACGATCGACGAGCATCTCGACATGCTGATGGTCTGCCACCATCTCGACCCGTCGATCCCGGAGGATCTCGCCTTCGCCGAGAGCCGCATCCGCAAGGAGACGATCGCGGCGGAGGACATCCTCCACGACATCGGCGCGCTCTCGATGATGAGCTCCGACAGCCAGGCCATGGGCCGGGTCGGCGAGGTCATCACCCGCACCTGGCAGACCGCCCACAAGATGAAGGCGCAGCGCGGTCCGCTGCCCGAGGATGCCGGCACCGGCGCCGACAATTTCCGGGCCCGGCGCTATGTGGCGAAATACACCATCAACCCGGCCATCGCCCATGGCGTGTCGGCGCATATCGGCTCGGTCGAGGTCGGCAAGCTGGCGGACCTCGTGCTGTACGACTTCGCCTTCTTCGGCGTGAAGCCAGCGATGGTGATCAAGGGCGGCTCCATCGCCGCCGTGCCGATGGGCGATCCCAACGCCTCGATCCCGACGCCGCAGCCGGTGCATTACCGGCCGATGTTCGGCGCCTTCGGCAAGGCCATGACGGCGACCTCCCTCACCTTCGTATCGAAGGCCTTCCTCGCCCGCGGCGGCGACCGCGAGCTCGGCCTCGCGAAGACCTGCGTGGCGGTCGACAATGTGCGCGGCGGCATCGGCAAGGCCGACATGATCCACAACGGCGCCACCCCCCACATCGAGATCGACGCCGAGACCTACGCTGTCAGGGCGGACGGCGAACTGCTGGTCTGCGAGCCGATGCGTGTGCTGCCCATGGCGCAGCGCTACTTCCTCTATTGAGAGGGCGCGGCCGCCTCCCCGAGGTGACGGACAGCGCGCGCAACCGGCGTCAGCGCGTCTATGCGGGCAGCCTCTGCGGCGCTGTTCGTCGCCCCGGGAGCCGCTCCGAGAGCCAGCGCCGCACTGGCACATCGAACAGATGATGCGCCGCCAGCGCGAACAGAAACAGCGCGGCCACGAAGACGAAGCCGCTGAACGGAGCCCATGAGGCCATCGGCCAGCCCAGCCGCTCCGTCAGCGCCGCCATGCAGCGCGAGGCCGGCATGTGGAACACGTAGATCGCATAGGACGAGGCGCCGAGCGCGGCGAAGATGCGGCAGCTCGTTGCGCCGGGTCGGGTCCACGCCGCGGCGAGGACAAGCAGCGGAAAGACGAAGCCGACGATGACAAGCTCCGCCAGCGCCCGCGGCCAGCCGGGGATCGGCGCCGGATAGGGCCAGATCAACGCGAGGGCGAGCACGGCCATGAGCGGCCACGCCAGCGCCCGCCAGCGCGCTCCCTCCGCTGCGGCCACCCCCCCGCGGGCGAGCCATGTCCGATGGAGAAGCACGCCCATGAAGAAGCCGAACACGACGCGCGGAAATCCGCCCAGGAAGCTTGCCCAGTCGAAACCGAGATCGGCCGTGCCGGAGCCGATCGCGAAGGCGGCGAAGGCGACGCCGCCGATCGCGATCAGGCCTGCCAGAAGCCGCGGGCCAAGGCGCAGGACGATCACTGCGAAGGCGATGTTCACCGCCAGCTCGAAGAACAGCGACCAGGCCGGCTCGTTGAGCGGAAAGATCCGCTCGGGACCGAATGACCAGGGGGCCGGCATCGGCAAAAGAAACAGTGCGGCCGCAAGCGACGCGATCAGCCGCTCCGGCGTGCGGGTGCCATCGCCCGGGTTGAGATGGATGAGAAGCGCGAACAGGACGGCTGCGAACAGTGTCGCCGCCAGATAGAGCGGGGCCAGCCTGATCAGCCGGGCCATGACGAAGGCCGTGACCGACATCCCAGCCCTCAGCTTCCGCTCATAGGCATGCGCGATGACGAAACCGCTGAGGATGAAGAACAGATCGACCGCCAGGTGACCGCCGGGCAGCATCGCACCGCCGAAGAACTCCGGCCTGTGCCGCTCCACCACGAACAGCGCCGCGATGCCGCGCATGCCGTCGAGCGCATGGAAGCTGTGGCGGTTGTCCGGAGCGCTCATGAGCCGCTGGCCTCTGGCCCGCGTGAAGAAGGACCAGGCCCTTTCATAGCCGATCGGGTCAGCGCGCGCGCCGGCAAGGTGAAAACAGCGTGAATCGCCATCATCCGGCAACGCAGCATCGCGGTATCGCGGCAGCAAAAACCGGGACACAGCGGCCCCGGTTTCAAGCGCTTTCGGCGCAACGTTCGCGCCAGTTGCGCCGGACGTCAGCCGTTGACCCTGAGCTGGTCGGCGGACTGCTTCCCCGAGCGGCGATCGGTCGCCATCTCGTAGGAAATGCGCTGGCCGTCACGCAGCGTCTCGAGACCAGCGCGCTGCACGGCGCTGATGTGCACGAACACGTCGCGCGACCCGTCGTCGGGCTGGATGAAGCCATAGCCCTTCTGGGTGTTGAACCATTTCACGGTGCCGGAAGCCATGTCTGTCGAGCCTTCTCTTCTGCTCTGTAACAATCGTGCGGAGCCGTTCGTGGAACGCCTGCCGCGGTGGTCTCGATGTCGTGGGGAGGAAGGATGAAGGCTTGTGCGCCGGGCGGCCGCGCTCGATGGACGACCCGCGACTCCGGCAAGACCAGATCGTTCGGCCTCGCTATCGATGGAACAAGGGCTAGCCGCGAATGGCGGCGAAGTCAATCCGGCGCCCTTGCGGTGGCGCAAGGCCTATCCGTGAGCGGTCAGGCGGCGCGGATCGCGGCTTCCGGCACGGCCGGCAGCGTGTCCATCACGCGCTCTGCGGGGATGGTGAACATCACCTCTGTCCCGACCCGCAGCTTGGACTTCAATGAAAAGGTTCCGCCATGCATCTCGACCAGCCCCTTGACGATGGGCAGGCCGAGGCCGGTGCCCTCTTCCGCCGTCTTGATGGCCTGCGAGCCCCGCCCGAAGCTGGACATCACCGTCTGGAGCTCGTTTTCGGGGATACCAGGGCCGTTGTCGGTCACGCTGACATACTGGCCGCCCGTGCTCGTCCAGCCCACCTTGACGAGGATGTCGCCGCCCTGGGGCGTGAACTTCACCGCATTGGTGAGCAGATTGAGGATGATCTGGCGGATGGCGCGTTCGTCCGCCCAGATCTTCGGCAGGTTGGGCTCGACCGACTGGCGCAGCGTCTGGTTCTTGCCGCGCGCGCGCAAGCTGAGCATGTGGCAGCAATCGTCGACCAGATAGGCGAGATTGACGCTCTCTTCCTTCAGCTCGTAGCGACCGGCCTCGATGCGCGACAGGTCGAGGATCTCGTTGATCAGGTTGAGCAGGTGGGAGCCGGAGGCGTGGATGTCGTCCGCGTACTCCTTGTAGCTTGGCGAGGAATGGGGACCGAACACCTCGTTCTTCATCACCTCGGAGAACCCGGGCATGGCGTTGGGCGGTGGGGGCGGCGCGTGGCACATCGTGGCGAGGAATTTCGAGTTGGCGAGGTTGGCTCACTACGGCTTTCGCCGCGCCTCGTCGGAATTGATCTTCG
>CAZDUL010000045.1:0-6186 GCA_964508635.1 uncultured Allobosea sp.
TTTTTTTTTTTAGAGACACGGCCCACCCCGGACTCCACACGGGGTAGATCGTCGGCAGCGTCAGAGGGGTATAAGAGACAGCCCCGACGGCTTCGCGCCGCCCCGCCCCGAGACCCCGCCCGCCTGCAGGGCGGGAAAGGCCGCCTCGATCGCCTCGGCACGGCGCTTCAACCGGTCATAGTCGGCATCCGACAGGAAGGGCTGATCGGCGTTGTGATAGGCCTCATCGGCCTCCGCGACGATCGCGACAAGCCTGGCGTGCTGGGCCTTGGCCATGTCGGGCGTCAGGGCCTCCACGGGCGGCTCGAACAGGGCGGGGTCGGGAGAACGAAGCGCAGACTTCATGGCGCTGGTTTAGGGCGCGCCGGTGCCGTTGCAAACGGGACCGTTGCAGTGTTGATGCGGCGAGATGCGCACCGCACAGCGATTCTCGCGCATTCTCGCGCACCGCGCAATCGAGGGAGCACCAGACATGCGCCGGCTGATCCTGCTGCTGAACGGCCCCAACCTCAACCTGCTCGGCCAGCGCCAGCCGGAGATCTATGGCCGTGAGACGCTGGCCGATGTCGAGGCGCTGGCGCGGGCGGCGGCCGTGGCTGCAGGGTGCGAACTCGAGGCGCACCAGTCCAATCACGAAGGCGCGCTGGTGGATCTGATCCAGGGGGCGCGTGGACGCGCCGGCGCGATCGTGATCAATCCGGGCGCGTACTCCCACACCTCGATCGCGATTCTCGACGCTCTCAACGCCTTCGAGGGCGCCGTGCTGGAGGTGCATATCTCCAACATCCACAAGCGCGAATCCTTCCGGCACCACTCCTTCGTATCGGCCCGTGCCGACGGCGTCATTGCGGGCTTCGGCGTGCAGGGCTACGGGTTTGCTGTGCAGCGCGCCGCGGCGCTGATGAAGGCCAGGTCAAGTGGCTGAAACTGGCAATTGGTGGGTGATGTAGGGCTCGAACCTACGACCCGCTGATTAAGAGTCAGCTGCTCTACCAACTGAGCTAATCACCCGACCGTGGACCGCCGACAGGCTATCCAAATGGCGACGCGGGAGCTTGGCGGCCCCCGCGCGGCGTCGAGCCTGTTAGCAAAAGGGGCTGGGCCTGTCCAGCACCAAAAATCCGCGCATCACTCCGCCGCCTGCGCATGGAGCCGCGCGCCGCGCGCGATCAGCTTGTTGAGCGCGACGAGATAGGCCTTCGCCGACGACACCAGCGTGTCGGGATCGGCGCCGCGCCCGGTGACGGAATGGCCGTCATGGCTCAACCGCACCGATACCTCCGCCTGCGCATCCGTGCCCTCGGTGACCGCATGGACCTGGTAGAGGTCGAGCGTGGCCTCGTGCGGGATGATCGCCTTGATGGCGTTGAAGGTGGCGTCCACGGGTCCGTTGCCCTCTGCCTCCTCGGTGACGACCTTGCCGTCGATCTCGATCTTCATGGTGCAGCGCTGCGGCCCGCGCGTGCCGGCGATCACCGACATGGAGACCAGCTTGGCGCGGTCCTGCGCGGAGGCGATGTTGTCGTCCACCAGCGCCTCGATATCCTCGTCGTAGATGTGCTTCTTGCGGTCGGCGAGCGCCTTGAAGCGCACGAAGGCGTCCTCGATCTGGTTGTCGCCGAGCCGGTAGCCGAGCGCTTTCAGCTTGTCCCTGAAGGCGGCACGGCCGGAATGCTTGCCCATCACCAGCGAGGTCTTCTGCACGCCGACCGATTCCGGCGTCATGATCTCGTATGTCTGCTGGTTCTTCAGCATGCCGTCCTGGTGGATGCCGCTTTCATGGGCGAAGGCGTTCCGCCCGACGATGGCCTTGTTGTACTGCACCGGGAAAGAGGTAGCGGTGGAGACGGTGCGTGAGGCGCGGGTGAGCATGCGGCTGTCGATGCCGGTCTCGTAGGGCAGCACATCGCCGCGGGTCTTGATGGCCATCACCACTTCTTCCAGCGCCGCGTTGCCCGCGCGCTCGCCGATGCCGTTGATGGTACACTCGATCTGCCGCGCGCCGCCCTCCAGCCCGGCCAACGAATTGGCGACCGCAAGGCCGAGATCGTTGTGGCAATGCACCGAGAACACCGCCCTGTCGCTGTTGGGCACCCGCTCGCGGACCTGGCGGAACATCGCGCGGTATTCGTCCGGCGTGGCATAGCCCACGGTGTCGGGCAGGTTGATCGTGGTGGCGCCGCAGCGGATCGCGGCCTCGACGCAGGCGCACAGGTAGTCGATCGGGGTGCGGGTTGCGTCCATCGCCGACCATTCCACGTCGTCGATCAGGTTGCGCGCGCGGGTCACGGTCGCAACGATGATGTCGAGCACCTCGGCTTCGGTCTTGCGCATCTGGTGCGCCAGGTGGATCGGCGAGGTCGAGACGAAGGTGTGGATGCGGCCCCGCTTTGCCACCTTCACGGCCTCTCCGGCGCGGTCGATGTCGGCGTTGATGGCGCGGGCAAGGCCGGCCACGGCGGCGCGCTTCGTGCGTCGCGCGATCTCCTGCACCGCCTCGAAGTCCCCCACGGATGCGATCGGGAAGCCGGCCTCGATGATGTCCACGCCCATGTCGTCGAGCAGGGCGGCGACCTCGAGCTTCTCCTCGAAGGTCATGGTCGCGCCGGGGCACTGCTCGCCGTCGCGCAGGGTGGTGTCGAAGATGACGACGCGGTCTTTCGGTGTCGCAGACGCGGGCTGGTCGATAGACATGGACTTGTCCTTTGCGGTTCGGGCCGCAGGCGAGATCGCTGGACATCTCTAGCCGATCGGCCCCGGGCTGTTCAGAGGGAATTTCGCTTCAACCCCTGAGCGCCAGGGCAAGCGCCCGGCCGGCCCTCAGGGGTTCGTAAGGAGAAGCGCCGTGAGCCCGCGCGCAAGGGACAGCTCGCCGCGTGAAGCGGCAGGGCGCAAGGCGAGGGCGGCGCGAGCTGTCATGACTCGTGTTTACGCCGCCGCAGGAGCTGTTGGCAAGGGAGCGTCGAACCGCAGGCTCGACCGGCGAGGGGCCGGAAGCCGCCCCTCGGGCGACGTCCAGCGCGACGGCGGATCGCGGCGGAGCACCCGGTCGCCCCCTCGCCCGCACACAGGCCCCGCATCGCGGGATCGCGCGCCGGACAATGGCGACGGAGGACGCGCGGTGACGATGATCCTCTCGGGTCACCATGCCGAACGAGACGCATTCTTCACCTGCCCGCCCATGCCCGCAGCAAGACGCTGAACGGATCGCACGGCCGGGCAACGATGTCCCGATGGCACCGATCCGGGATGGCATCTCGGCGCTTGCACAGCATCGCCGAGACGCAGGGCATCCAGCAGCTCACCCGCCGGAACGATCTCATTCATCTGGCAACGGGCGCCCGCTCCACCTCGCACCCCCCTGCGCGACACCGGCCGCTTGTCGCCCGAGGGCGCCTGCAAGGCGCCCCGCCCGGTCACGATCGCGCTCCGGTCACAACGCACCGGCGGGAGGGAAGCGGCAGCAGCCCGAGGCACTCCGCCGCCCTCGGATCAGGCGTTCGCAGCCCTCGCAGCGCTGAGATGCGCCACCATCAGGCGCACGATGAGCCGCGCATCCTCAGGCAGGGCCGCGATCTGCCACAGCAGCTCGCAAAGCTCCTCATCCGAGGCGAGATACTCGAGTTGTGCCAGACGGCTCGAAGCCGGGCGGGCGGAGATCGCTGCTTTCATGGTGAAGCCTTCGTTCAGTGTTGGCAAATCTTAACGGGATGAAAACGCTCAACGAACGCTGCAACGCACCAGGCTGCAGGACCGAATCGAGACATCTGCGCCGGCGTGATACAACTAACACGCGCAAAGACCGTTTCCACCCCCAAGAAATCATGGCTCTGCCTTTCTTAAGAGGTTTTAAATATTAGGAAATTAAACCTAATTTTATGCAAATAAACCTACTCAATATCAGGATTTGTACCTAAATTATCGGTAATTTCGGCGAACGATGCCTGCGCAAGCCGAAGGATGCTTGATCTTCCCCGTCGCGGGAACACCCGATAGCGCCCCAGCCCGCCCGTCGGATACCCGCACCGGTTGCAGCTACAGCAGGTCGATCTGGTTGGTCAGCAGCGCCCGCAGCAACGCCTCGGCGCGATTGGACGCCTGCAATTTCTCGATCGCAGAGGCGATGTAATCGTTAACGGTGTGCTCGCTGATCGACATGATGGTGGCGATCTCGCGGCTCGACTTGCCGAAGGCGATCCAGCCGAAGACCTCGCGCTCGCGCGGGCTGAGCAAGGCCTCGGTCGCGAACATCTGCGGACCGACGCCGTCGGCATGGTCGGCATGGGCCAAGGCGTTCAAACGACTGGAGAGATGCTGCGCGATCAGCTGCAGACACAATTGTGTCTGCTCGGACGTGTCGAAACCGGCACCGCTGAGGTAGAGGACGCTGCGGCCCTGATGCGCCTCGAAGACGGGGACGCAGATGCCGCCGGTGACTCCCGCGCTTCGCCGCAGCTCGAGCAAGGGAACGTGCTCCGGGCGGCCGGGATCGTAGATGCCGAGATCCCAGACGAAGGGACGCAGTGCCGTGCGGGAGCGCAGGATGACCGGATCAGCCTGCAGCATGCCGCTGCGCTCGAAGGTTCGCTGCACCGGTTCCGGCCAGCTGTGCAGGATGCGCGCGTGAAGGGTCATGCTCTTCACCCGCCGGATCACGGCGAAGGTGAAACCGCGAAAGCCGTGAGACGAAAAGAACGCCTGAGCCATGTTGCGCAAGGCTTCGACATCCTCGGCCCGGCAGAACGACCACCCCACATCGAGAACGTCCTCGCCTGTCAATGCTCGTGGAGCCGATGTCATTCCAGCCTCTGCACCGGCCCGCCTGCTGTTGCGGCCCCTTGCGATCACCCCTCCCGCAAGCACCATTCCTCACCGTCTCTGATCAAATTCTTACATCGATTGCGTAGCGGGCGCCCCAAAGGACGGCTTTGTCCCCGCGCAAACGCCATCCGACGATGTCGCCTACTCGCGTCGCAAGGCTTCGATCGGATCGAGCAAGGCCGCGCGTCGGGCCGGATAGAAACCGAAGAACACGCCGACCAGCCCGGACACGCCAACCGCGACCAGGACGGTCTCCCACGAGACGAGCATGGGCCAGCCCGCCGTGTTCGCGACAGCTACCGCCGCGCCCAACCCCAGAGCGACGCCGATCAGCCCGCCGATGGCGGCGAGCAGCGTCGCCTCGATCAGGAACTGGGCCAGCACGTCGCGCGGTCGGGCCCCGACGGCAAGACGCAGGCCGATCTCCCGCGTGCGCTCGGTGACGGAGAAGAGCATGATGTTCATGATGCCGATACCGCCGACCAGAAGGGATACGCCAGCCACCGAAGCCAGCAGGAACGACAGCGTGCGCGCGCTGGCGCTGGCGGTGTTGGCGATCTCGGTCAGGTTCCGGATCGTGAAGTCGTCTTCGGCATCCGGCCCCAGGCGATGCCGCTGGCGCAGCAGGGCACGGATCTCCTCGATGCCGGGCGCGATGCCGGCCTCCTCCTCGAACTTGACGAAGATCGAGGCGACGGAGCGGTCGCGGGCATAGTTGCGCCCCATGATGCGGCGCCGACCGGTTTCCAGCGGGATGTAGATCACATCGTCCTGATCCTGTCCGAAGGCGGACTGGCCCTTCGGGGCTGCGACGCCGATCACCCGAAACGGCGTGTTGCGGATGCGGATGATCCGGTCGAGCGGATCGTCGCCGCCGAACAGCGTGCGCGCGACCGTCTGTCCGAGGATGGCGACGATCTCGCCGCGGCGAAGCTCCTCGGGTTCGAAGGTCCTGCCGACTGCAACATCCCATTCGCGGGCGGTGAAGAAATCGTTGTCCACCGCCTGGATCGACGTCGACCAGTTGGTCGCCCCGAAAACCACCTGCGCCTGCGTGCGGATGAAGGGCGCGGCCGCGACCACCCCCTCGATCTCGCTGCGGATCGCGCGGGCGTCCTCGTCGGTCAGGGTGGACGCCGCGCCGGCGCCGAGCCTCACACCGCCGATCTGGACATTGCCGGCGGTGATCACGGCGAGATTGGCGCCGAGGCTGCTGAGCTGGTAATTGACGCGGGCCCGTGCGCCGGATCCGATCGCCACCATCGCGATGACCGCCGCCACGCCGATGATGACGCCCAGCATGGTGAGCGCGCTGCGCAGGGCGTTGGCACCGATCGCCTGCAAGGCCGCCCGGATGGCTTCGAG
>CAZDUL010000046.1:0-13465 GCA_964508635.1 uncultured Allobosea sp.
CCCCTGAGACACCAAGATGTCGATCTTCGGCACGTTCAGCTTGGTATAAGCGACTGCCCCCGCCCAGTTCATCCCGTCCCGCATGGCTCCCGTGACAATGTCGGGCGCCTCCAGCGTTGCGAGGTGGCCCGCGCCTGGCACGATGACAAGCCTCGAGCCGGGGATCCCGCCCGCGATCTCCTCGGCTTCGGCAGGCGGCGTCAGGATGTCCTCGGCTCCGACCAGCACCAGCGTCGGAACCCTGATCGCGCCAAGGCCAGGCCGCGAATCCGGCCGCCCCATGATCGCGCGCTGCTGTCGGATGAACCCGTCGGGCCCGGTCTCGGTCGCCATGCGCCGCACAACCTCGCGCAGCGCCTGATCCTCACGGCGCGCGGGTGCAACGAGCCGCATCCACAGCATCGCCACGACCTTGTCGAACGGCCCGCTCGAGGCAAGGTCGATCATGTCCTGACGCAACGCGTTGGTCTCTGGCGTCGCTGGCTTGGCGCTGGTGTCGAGCAGCGCGAGGCGCGTGACCCGCTCGGGCGCCTGGCGCATGACCTCGAAGGCGATGTAGCCGCCCATCGAAAGCCCCGCGAGCGCGAAGCGCGGCGGCGCGACCGCCAGCATCCTCCCGACAATCGCCGCGAGGCTCTCATCCTGCCTGTGGTCCGCGACCATCACTGCCCGTCCCACACCAAGATCGCGCCATTGCGGCGCATACAGTTCGCCCGTGCAGTTGAGCCCGGGCACCAGCACGAGCGGCTCGGGTGGAGAGATCGAGGTGGCTCCGTTCATCGTCGCGGGTCCTTCAAGCAAGGGCGGATCTCGGCCCTGTGAACCGGAAATACACGGTCTCTCCGACCTTTCTGGCCTTTTTCGTTGACATTTGGCAGCCCCTGCCGCAAGGCCTCGGTTGTCCGTGGGCGCGCTGGAGGTTGCGATGCGCGCCGAAGTCCTGCGGTGTCCGCGAGGGCCATCTTGGCCCGATGGCCGCACGCCGCAGAAACAGGAACCGAACCGCCTCATCCGGAGGCGCCGGAGGTTCCTTTCGTGTGCGCGATGTTCGTCACCTTCCAGAGAAAGATGCCATGTCCTTTGATGCGCTGGGCCTGAGCGAAAAGGTCCTCGCGGCGGTCCGCTCCGCCGGCTACACAAACCCGACTCCGATCCAGGCTCAGGCGATCCCGCATGTCCTCGCCGGTCGCGATGTTCTCGGCATTGCCCAGACCGGCACCGGCAAGACTGCCGCCTTCACGCTGCCGATGATCACGCGGCTGGAGCAGGGCCGCGCGCGGGCCCGCATGCCGCGCACCCTCATCCTCGCGCCGACGCGCGAGCTCGCCGCCCAGGTCGAGGAGAACTTCATCAAATACGGGGTCAATCACAAGCTGACGGTCGCGCTCCTGATCGGCGGCGTGTCCTTCGGCGATCAGGACGCCAAGATCACGCGCGGCGTCGATGTGCTCATCGCAACGCCCGGCCGCCTTCTCGACCACTACGAGCGCGGCAAGCTGCTCCTCACCGGCATCGAGATCCTTGTCATCGACGAGGCCGACCGCATGCTCGACATGGGCTTCATTCCCGACATCGAGCGGATCACGAAGCTGGTGCCCTTCACGCGCCAGACCCTGTTCTTCACGGCGACCATGCCGCCGGAGATCACCCGCGTCACCGAGCAGTTTTTGCACAATCCGGTGCGGATCGAGGTGTCGCGCCCCGCCACTGCGGCGACGACCATCACGCAGCGCTTCGTGGCCTCCCACGGCAAGGACTTCGAGAAGCGCGAGACGCTGCGCCGCCTCATCCGCGAGGCCGTCGACTTCAAGACGGGCATCATTTTCTGCAATCGCAAGAGCGAGGTCGCGACGCTGCACAGGTCGTTGGTGCGCCACGGCTTCGCCGCTGTCTGCCTGCATGGCGACATGGACCAGCGCGCGCGTATGGCCGCGCTCGATGCCTTCAAGACCGGCACGGCCAATCTGCTCGTGGCCTCCGATGTGGCGGCGCGCGGGCTCGACATTCCCGATGTCAGCCACGTCTTCAACTATGATGTCCCGCATCACGCCGACGACTATGTGCACCGCATTGGCCGCACCGGCCGCGCGGGACGGCTCGGCACCGCCTATTCGATCGTCACGCATGGCGACGACAAGGCGGTGGCCGCGATCGAGAAACTGATCGGCCAGACGGTGGAATGGCATGGCGGCAGCCTCGCCGATCTCGGCCCGTCGCAGGCGCGCCTGGAGGAGCGGCCCCGACGCGGCGGGCGCGAGCGCGTCGGCCCAACCGACCGGTCCCGCGGCAAAGGCCGTGACCGCGGCGGACGACGCGAATCGGTCGAGTCCCGGGGCCTCGAAGCACGGCCTCTTGAGGCCAGAGCCATGGAGCCGCGCACTGCCGAGCCCCGTCCCAAGCCGTCGCGACCGTTGCAGCGAGCGGCCTCGGGCGAGGATGCACGCCGGCTGGATCAAACGTCGCGCGAGGATGATGCTCCGGTTAAAGGTCTCGGCGACCATGTGCCTGCATTCCTCTTGCGGGCTCCGCGCAGAATAGCCGGCACCTGACGGATCGCCGGGAACCCGGGCGATGACATTGAGGCGTTCTTAAGGGGTGGGGTCTTACGTTAGGGTCAGTGTTGCAGGTGACCTATGAACGCATTGCCCGAAGGCTCCATGTCCCCCGCCACCGGCTCGGCCGTCATCGCGGATCTCGCAAAGCATGGCTTGTTGATTTCGCCACACGCGTTCGAAGTCTGGCACAGTTATCTGACCGGCGCCGACCCCGCCCTTCGCAGCGCGGTGGATGATTTGCTGGCTAACGGCACTCTGACCGACGCCGCCATCGAGGACATCTACGACACGCATATCCGCGACGCGCGCTCACTCAGGCTGGCCGAGCGCACCAGCCGCTCGATCATGCTGGAGATCGACGGCCTCGTGGAACTGGTGCGCATGTCGCTCGGCACCAGCAGCCGGTACGGCGAGACGCTGACCCATCTGTTGTCCGACATGGTCGCCACGAACGATCCGAAGGCGCTGCGGGATATCGTGACCGCTCTGGTCGAGGCGACCGAAGAGGCACGGGCAGCGAACGAGACGCTGGAGAAGCGGCTGCAGGCGGCACGGCAGGAGGCGCAGGAGCTGCGAAAGATCCTCGAGGACACGCGGCTTGAAACGCTGAAGGATGCGCTCACGGGCATCGGCAATCGGCGCGCGCTCGAGCAGGCGCTGTGCAGGGCGCTCGAAGCGCGCCACGCCGGTGGCAACCCGCTGGCGCTGATCATGGTCGACATCGACCATTTCAAGCAGTTCAACGATCGCCACGGCCATCTGGTCGGGGATCGCGTCCTGAAGGTCGTGGCGGAGGCACTGCGCGACCGGTTCGCCAAGTCCGCTTCGGTGACGCGTTACGGCGGCGAGGAGTTCGCGATCCTGATCGAAAACGCCGATCTCATGGCCGGTTGGGTGGCCGCCGAGAGCGCCCGGCAGGTTGTGATGGGCCGTGAGCTGGTGAAGCGGTCGACCGGAGAGAAGCTGGGACGCATCACCATCTCGGCCGGTGTGGCCTGCTGGCGGCGGGGCGACAGCGCAACCACGCTGCTGGCCCGCGCCGATGCGGCCCTGCTTCGTGCCAAGAGCCTGGGCCGCAACCGCACCGTCACCGAAGATCAGATGGGTCAGATGGGCAAGGCCGCCGTGGCGTGATCTGCCCTCCATGCCGCCCGGTCACGGCATCGGGCCCCTGCCGGAACGCCGTCAGGATTGCGCTGCGGTTCGCCCACGGATGACACGGCTCGGGATCACGCGGCTGGAACGGCCCCGCCCGCTATCGCAAGCGCCGCATGGGCCGTCGCTCAGCTCGCTGCAGCGTTATCAAGCGCGCGCGGCACGATCGCGACGGATTCCCCGCAGCCGCAGGCTGATGTCTGGTTCGGATTGTTGAACACGAACGTCGACGACAACTTCTCGCTGCGGAAATCGAGCTCCGTGCCGATCAGGAACAGCACGGCCTTGCCATCCACGACAACGCGCGCGCCTTTCTCCTCGACCACCGCGTCACCTGCGCGGATCTCGCGCGCCACCTCGAAGGTGTATTCCATTCCCGCGCATCCGCCCTTCCTGACACCGACGCGAAGCCCGATGGCGCCGCCATCCGCTTTCTCGGTGATCTCCCGTATGCGGGCTGCCGCCGCATCGGTGAGCGAGATGACCTTCATCCCCGGTATCGAGAACATGGCCTGTCCTTCCATCTGCCGCGGTTCAAGGCCGGGCGAACACTGAAGAGCTGGCTATCATAAGCAGGGTGAACGATTTCGTCGAGTGTGGGAGGCTACGCAGACCGTCAGCCTTGCGCACTCCTGGAACCACTCGGCCCTGACAGAGTCCTGCACCTCACCACATGTCGAGCGCCACGCGCGCCTCGTCCGACATCCGCGACTGATCCCAGGGTGGATCGAAGGTCATGTTGACCGTCACGCCCGAGATGCCCTGCACGGCACCGACCGCGTTCTCGACCCAGCCGGGCATCTCGCCCGCCACGGGACAGCCCGGCGCCGTCAGCGTCATGTCGATGGTGACGTGCCGCTCGTCCGAGATATCGACGCGGTAGATCAGCCCGAGTTCATAGATGTCGGCCGGGATTTCCGGATCATAGACCGTCTTGAGCGCGGCAATGATGTCGTCGGTGAGACGATCGATTTCCTCGGGCGAAAGGGTCGCGGCCGGCGCAACCATCGGGGCGTTCGGCTTGAGTTCGGCGGCATCGGTCATGGGGCAGAGGCCTCCTCACGCGAACAGGCTCTCGGCGCGCGCCAGAGCGTCCGCAAGCTTATCCACTTCCGCGATGGTGTTGTAGAGCCCGAACGAAGCACGGCAGGTCGAGGTCACGCCAAATCGCGCCATCAGCGGCATGGTGCAATGCGTTCCGGCCCTCACCGCCACGCCGGCGCGGTCGATCACGGTGGCCACGTCATGGGCATGGGCATTTGCCAGTTCGAAGGACACGATCGCGCCCTTCTCCTGCGCCCGGCCGATGATGCGGATTGCATTCATCCGTCCGAGCCGCTCGTGCGCGTAATCGCGCAGACGGTTCTCGTGCGCGAGAATGGCCTCGCGTCCGAGCCCCATCATGTAGTCGAGCGCGGCCGCAAGGCCGACCGCCTCGATGATCGGCGGTGTGCCGGCCTCGAAACGATGCGGGGGGTCGTTGTAGGTGACGGCGTCGGTGGTCACGGTGACGATCATCTCCCCGCCGCCCTCGAACGGCGGCAGGCGATCCAGCCAGTCCTTCCGGCCCCAGACGACGCCGATCCCGGTCGGCCCGTAGACCTTGTGCCCGGTAAAGACATAGAAGTCTGCGCCGAGCGTCTGCACGTCCACGGGCAGGTGGACCGCGCCCTGGCTGCCATCGACCACCAGCGGCACGCCGGCCGCACGGGTGAGCTTCGCCACGGCCTCGATCGGCACGATGGTGCCGAGCGCGTTCGACATGTGCGTCAGCGACACGACCTTCGTGCGCGGCGTGATGAGTTTCTCGAATGCGTCCAGCAGGAAGTTGCCGTCATCGTCCACCGGAGCCCACCTGATCACTGCGCCGTGGCGCTCGCGCCAGAAATGCCATGGCACGATGTTGGAGTGATGCTCCATGATCGACAGGATGATCTCGTCGCCCTCGCCGATCCGCAGATGACGGCCGAGGCAGGAGGCCAGCATGTTGAGCCCGCCCGTCGAGGAGCGGCAGAACACCACCTCCTCCGGTGCGGCCGCGTTGAGGAAACGGCGCACGGTTTCGCGCGCCGCCTCATAGGCTTCGGTCGAGGCGTTCGCGAGATGGTGCAGGCCGCGATGGACATTGGCGTAGTCCTCCGACATCAGCCGCGTCATCGCCTCCATGACCTGGCGCGGTTTCTGCGCCGAGGCGCCGTTGTCCAGATAGACCAACGGCTTGCCATAGACCTCGCGCGACAGGATCGGGAAATCCGCCCGGATCGCGTCGAGGTCATATGGTCGGTGCGCGATGCTCATGTCCGCCTGCCTTCCAGCCCTGCTCACACGCCCGCGCCCGCATCGTGCGAGGCGGCCCTCGCCTTCAGCCAATCCCGCACCAGCCCATGCAGCACGGCCGTCACAGCCTCGTTCTCGATGAAGTCGATCGCCTCGCCGACGAAGCTTTCGATCATCAGCGCTTCTGCCTCGCGACGCGGGAGCCCGCGCGACATCAGGTAGAACAACAGCTCGTCGTCGAGCGCGCCGCAGGTTGCACCATGGGCGCAGGCCACGTCGTCCGCGAAGATCTCGAGTTCGGGTTTGTTGTTCATGGTCGCGCCCTCGCCGAGCAGGATCGCGTTGGACGCCATGCGCCCATCGGTCTTCTGCGCCTGCGGTTGCACGATGATCTTGCCCTGGAACACGCCGGTCGCCTCGTCGTCGACCACGGTGCGGAACAGTTCGCGGCTTTCCCCGCCCGGCTCGACGGCATGTTCGACCACCAGGGTCGAATCCGCATGCTGGCGGCCGGACAGCAGCGCCGCGCCGTTGATGCGGAGCCTGGCGCTTTTGCCGGACAGCCGCGCGAACACCTGATGGCGCGTCACAGCGCCCTTGAGTGCGACATTCAGCGAGGTCACCGCCGCACCATCGGCCAGATCGGCTGTCAGGGTCGACAGCGCGATCGCGCCATCGCTGTTGAGGCCCAGCCGGACATGCTGGACGCGCGCCTCGGGCCCCGCAATGAGCTCGAAGGCCGTGTTGGGCTGGTGCGGCAGAGCGCCCTGCCCCTCATGGCTTTCCACCACCGTGATCGAGGCGCCGTTCTCGACCACGAGCAGCACGCGCGCCGCGGTCGCAACGGGGCGCGGACCGGCCGTGACGAAGCGAAGCACCAGCGGCCCCTCCACTGTCGTTCCGGCAGCGAGCGTGATGATCGCACCATCGGTCAGGAAGGCAGCATTGAGGCCCAGCGCCACATCGCCCTTCGACAGGGCCAGCGCGCCGAGCTTGCCCAGAAGCGGATGACCGCTGGCCAGCGCCTCGGCAAGCGGCGTCACGACGACGCCGGAAGGAACCGCGCCCTCGCTTCCCACATGGTGGCCGTTGACGAATGACAGCGTCACCACGCCAACCCCAGCGAAGGGTGCCTGCGCCTTCAGCGCAACATGGATCTGCGCCTCGTTCGGGCGCGCCGCCGGCTCCGCCGCTTCCTTCATGACGCTGCGCAGGTCGGTATACTTCCACGCCTCGACGCGGCGATGGGGCAGGCCCGCCGCCGCAAAGGCCGCGAAACCGGCGGCGCGTTCGGCCTCGAGGCCCGGCAGGACGCCGCGAAGCCCCTCATAGGCCCTGATGATGGCCTGTTCGGCCGGCGTGCGGATGGGGGTCACGTTGTCGCTCATGGCGTCACCCCTCACGCGGCGTCCTGATAGTCGCGGTAGCCATTGGCCTCCAGTTCGAGCGCCAGCTCCGGCCCACCCGTCCTGACGATGCGACCCCGGCTCATCACGTGCACGGTATCGGGCCTGATGTGGTCGAGCAGCCGCTGATAGTGCGTGATGACAAGGAAGGCGTGGTTCGGGTCACGGCGCGCGTTGACTCCCTCCGCGACGATCTTCAGCGCATCGATGTCGAGACCCGAATCGGTCTCGTCCAGAATCGACATCTTCGGGTCGAGCAACGTCATCTGGAGGATTTCCATCCGCTTCTTCTCGCCGCCCGAGAAGCCGACATTGACAGGCCTCTTCAGCATGTCCTTCGGGATGCCCAGCCTGTCGGCGGCCGCGTTGACCGCGCGCAGGAATTCCGGCGTCGTGTATTCGTCCTGGCCGCGCGCCTTGCGTTGCGCGTTCATCGCTGCCTTGAGGAACGTCATGGTGGCGACGCCGGGGATCTCCAGCGGATACTGGAAGGCGAGGAACAGCCCGGCATGGGCCCTCTCGTGCGGCTCCAGACCGAGGATGTTGACGCCGTCGAGCAGGATTTCGCCGTCCAGCACCTCGTAGTCATCCTTTCCGGCGATGACATAGGACAGCGTCGACTTGCCGGAGCCGTTCGGCCCCATGATCGCTGCAACCTCGCCCTTGCGGACAACCAGGTTGAGGCCGTTCAGGATCGTCTTGTCCTCGTCGGCGATCTTCACATGGAGATTCTTGATTTCGAGCATCGTTTCAATCCGTCATTCCGGGAACGGGGCGGCGAGGAGCCCGGAAACCATGACCTCGCCCAAGCCATTCAGGTGCTGTGCTTTTCTGTCCGAAGCCGCGGGCATGTGACGCCCGCGGCGTCGGATCGACGCCCGGCGGGCGTCCCGACGATCAGCCGACCGAGCCTTCCAGCGAGATCGAGATCAGCTTCTGCGCCTCGACCGCGAACTCCATCGGCAGTTGCTGGAGCACGTCCTTGACGAAGCCGTTGACGATCAGCGCCACGGCCTCCTCCTCCGACAGACCACGCTGCATGCAGTAGAACTTCTGTTCTTCCGAGACCTTCGACGTGGTCGCCTCGTGCTCGAACACGGCCGTCGAGGTCTTGCTCTCAATGTAGGGCACGGTGTGCGCGCCGCAGGCGTTGCCGATCAGCAGGCTGTCGCAGTTGGTGAAGTTGCGTGCGTTGGTGGCCTTGCGATGCGCCGAGACCAGCCCGCGATAGGTGTTCTGCGAGCGCCCGGCCGAGATGCCCTTCGAGATGATCCGGCTGGTGGTGTTCTTGCCGAGATGGATCATCTTCGTGCCGCTGTCGACCTGCTGCATGCCGTTCGACACCGCGATCGAGTAGAACTCGCCGCGGGAGCCATCACCGCGCAGGATGCACGACGGATACTTCCACGTGATGGCCGAGCCCGTTTCGACCTGCGTCCAGCTGATCTTGCTGTTGCGGCCCCGGCAGTCGCCGCGCTTGGTGACGAAATTGTAGATCCCGCCCTTGCCTTCGGCGTCGCCGGGATACCAGTTCTGCACGGTCGAATACTTGATCTCGGCATCGTCGAGCGCGATCAGCTCGACCACCGCCGCGTGCAGCTGGTTGTCGTCGCGCTTGGGGGCCGTGCAGCCTTCGAGATAGCTGACATAGGAGCCCTCATCGGCGATGATCAGCGTGCGCTCGAACTGGCCTGTCTTTTCCTCGTTGATGCGGAAATAGGTCGACAGCTCCATCGGGCAGCGCACGCCCTTCGGGATGTAGACAAACGAGCCGTCGGTGAACACTGCTGAGTTCAGCGTGGCGAAGAAGTTGTCAGTCACCGGCACGACCGTGCCGATATACTTGCGCACCAGCTCCGGGTGCTCCTGCACCGCTTCGGAGATCGAGCAGAAGATAACGCCGGCCTTCTTCAATTCCTCCTTGAAGGTCGTGACGACCGACACCGAGTCGAACACGGCATCGACCGCAACGCGCCGCTCCGGCGCGATCCCTTCGAGGATCTCCACCTCGCTCAGCGGAATGCCGAGCTTCTTGTAGGTTTCGAGAATGGCTGGATCGACCTCGTCGAGCGATTTCGGGGCCGCATTCTTCTTCGGAGCGGCGTAGTAATAGATGTCCTGGTAGTCGATCGGCGGATGCTCGAGGCGCGCCCAGCTGGGCTCATGCATCGTCTTCCAGCGCCGGAAGGCGTCGAGCCGCCAGTCCAGCATCCACGCCGGCTCCTTCTTGCGGGCCGAGATGAAGCGGATCGTGTCCTCGGTCAGGCCCTTCTCGGCCTTCTCCATCTCCACATCGGTCACGAAACCGTACTTGTATTCGGTTACGTCGATTGCCTTGACCTGTTCGATCGTCTCCTGGACGGCCGGCATCGTTACAGTCTCCTTCCACCTTGCGGGTTCAAGGCCCGCCGGTTGCGTTAGTCCGAAACGACCGCCTCCTCAGGCGGCCAGAAGGGCCTTTCGGCCCGGCGCGGCAGCCTGCGCCTTCGCATAGGCCGCAGCGCAAACCTCGATGTCCGCATCCCCCGTCTCGCGCCCCAGGCTGATCCGAAGCGCGCTTTCGGCCAATGCAGGCTCGAAACCCATCGCCGACAGCACATGCGAAGGCTTGATCTTCCCGGACGAGCAGGCCGACCCCGACGACACGGATACGCCTGCAAGGTCCATCAGGATCAGCGCGCTTTCCGCTTTCAGCCCGGGCGTCAGCACGCAGGTGGTGTTCGGCAGGCGCGGCGCACCTGCTCCAGCGAAGATGGCGTCCGGTGCGATCGCCGCAAGGGCTCCTTCGAGCCGGTCGCGGAGCCCCTGCTGCCGGATGGCCTGCACGGACAGTTCGGCGGCTGCCGCCTGCGCTGCCGCGCCGAACCCCACGATGCCGGCGACATTTTCCGTGCCCGCCCGCGCGCCGCGCTCCTGCCCGCCGCCGACGAGCAAGCGATCCCGGATCTCGACGCGGTCCGAACCGAACACGAGCGCGCCGACCCCCTTGGGACCGCCGAGCTTGTGGGCCGACAGCGTCAGCAGGTCGGCGCCCAGCGTCGTCATGTCGATGGCGATCTTGCCCGCAGCCTGAACCGCATCGACGTGCAGCAGCGCGTCCATCTCGCGGCAAACCAGCGCCAGTTCCGCGATCGGCTGGACGACGCCGGTCTCATTGTTGGCCATGTGGACCGAAACGAGCGTGCGGCCCGTCGCCACGCCCCGCAGCGCCCCCAGCCGTTCGCGCAACCCCTCGACCGAGACGAGCCCCCGCTGGTCAACCGGCAGGATCGACACCGTGTCGGCAGCAAAACGATGCCCGTCGCGGACGCAAGCGTGCTCCGTGGCGCTCATTGCCAGATGCGTGGTGGGCTTGCGGTCGCCGAGCCCCACAGAGGGCGAAAGCGCCGTGACATTCGCCTCCGTGCCACCGCTGGTAAACACCACGCGCCGCGGCTCGGCCCCGACCAGCGCGGCAATCTGCTCGCGCGCCTTCTCCACCAGCGCACGCGCTGCCCGCCCCTCGGCGTGAACCGATGAGGGGTTGCCCGGAAGGGCGAACGCCGCGATCATGGCCTCGTGGGCCTCCGGGCGAAGCGGCGCGGTGGCGTTCCAGTCCAGATAGCTGCGCGCGGCGGCCGCCATGGTGCAGGTCGGGGCTCCCTGTCAGGTTCCTCTCGCAAACGGGTCGCGGCCGCTGAGCCAGCTCACCCGCCGGAGAAACCTGCGAGAAAAGCTTGAAATGCTGCATCCGGCCTATGCTATAGCGCCGTCCACCCGATCGCGGACCGATGGCGACGCTCCAGCGGCGTTCCCGTTGTGTTCGAGATGCTAGAATTGTTCTAACAGCCCAACTGTTGGGCCGGTGCCGCCCCCGTGTCAAGGCCGGTTGCTCGTGACATGCGCAACTGCGACATCGGGACCAGCGCGCAAACCCGGCCTGAAAGCCGTTCAGCCGCCATGAGGGACTGATGCCTGAGGTGATCTTCAACGGCCCCGCCGGCCGTATCGAGGGGCGTTATCAGCCCGCGAGGAAGCGCAATGCCCCGCTGGCCATCATCCTGCATCCTCACCCGCAGTTCGGCGGGACGATGAACAACCAGATCGTCTACAACCTGTTCTACATGTTCGTGGAGCGGGGCTTCTCGGCGCTTCGGTTCAACTTCCGCGGGGTCGGCCGAAGCCAGGGCGTCTTCGACCACGGCCAGGGCGAACTGTCGGATGCCGCATCAGCGCTCGACTGGGCGCAGACCATCAACCCCGAGGCCAAGACCTGCTGGATCGCGGGCATCTCGTTCGGCGCCTGGATCGGCATGCAGCTGCTGATGCGCCGCCCCGAGATCGAGGGCTTCATCTCCATCGCGGCGATGGCCAACCGCTACGATTTCTCCTTCCTCGCGCCTTGCCCGTCCTCAGGCCTGTTCGTGCATGGCTCGGAGGATCGCGTCGCACCCGTGAAGGAGGTCGTCAGCGTCATCGAGAAGGTCAAGACGCAGAAGGGCATCCAGATCGAGCATGCCGTGGTCGAGGGGGCGAACCACTTCTTCGACGGCAAGATCGACGACCTGATGGCGACCGTGAACGGCTACCTCGACAAGCGCATCGGCCCACGTCCGGAGAAGGTCTGAGGGCTCGTGACAGGCCGCCCATGGGCTCCAGGCAGGGCACCGGCCCACGCTTGCACAGGCGGCCGGCTTTGCTAGAACGCCGCCACCCTCCCCGCGACATTCCGCACAAGGACATTCCATGACCGCGATCATCGACATCACCGCGCGCGAAATCCTCGATTCGCGCGGCAACCCGACCGTCGAGGTCGATGTTGTCCTGGAAGACGGCTCGCTCGGCCGCGCCGCCGTTCCCTCCGGCGCCTCGACCGGCGCGCATGAGGCGGTGGAGCTGCGCGACGGCGACAAGACACGCTATCTCGGCAAGGGCGTGCTGAAGGCTGTCGAGGCGGTCAACACGACCATTTCCGAGGCTCTGATCGGCCTCGACGCCGAGGAGCAGGTGCTCATCGACCAGACGATGATCGACCTCGACGGCACGAAGAACAAGAAGAAGCTCGGCGCCAACGCCATTCTCGGCGTCTCGCTCGCGGTCGCGAAGGCGGCAGCCGACGCCTCGGCACTCCCTCTGTATCGCTATATCGGCGGCACGCAGGCGCGCGTCCTGCCCGTCCCGATGATGAACATCATCAATGGCGGCGCCCATGCCGACAACCCGATCGACTTCCAGGAGTTCATGGTGCTCCCGACGGGAGCGGATTCGGTGGCCGAGGCCGTGCGCTGGGGCGCGGAGATCTTCCATACGCTCAAGTCGAACCTGAAGAAGGCCGGCCACAACACCGCCGTGGGTGATGAGGGCGGTTTCGCGCCCAACCTCGCCTCGGCCGAAGCCGCGCTCGACTTCATCATGGAATCGATCAAGGCCGCCGGCTTCAAGCCCGGCAAGGACGTGCATCTCGGCCTCGACTGCGCCGCGACCGAGTTCTTCAAGGATGGCGTCTACGACTATCACGGCGAAGGCGTGAAGCGCACGGTCGAGCAGCAGGTCGGCTATCTCGCCAAGCTGGTGAAGGCCTACCCCATCGTCACCATCGAGGACGGCATGTCCGAGGACGACTGGGACGGCTGGAAGGCGCTGACCGACGCGATCGGCGACCGCTGCCAGCTGGTCGGCGACGATCTCTTCGTCACCAATGTCGAGCGCCTGTCGCGCGGCATCAAGGGCGGCTACGGCAACGCGATCCTCGTCAAGGTCAACCAGATCGGCTCGCTGACGGAGACGTGGAACGCCGTCGACACGGCCCACCGCGCCGGCTACCGGGCGGTGATGTCGCACCGCTCCGGCGAGACCGAGGATGCGACCATCGCCGATCTCGCAGTGGCCACCAACTGCGCGCAGATCAAGACCGGCTCGCTCGCCCAGTCCGACCGCACCGCCAAGTACAACAAGCTCATCCTCATCGAGGAGAAGCTCGGCTCCCACGCGATCTACGCGGCCAAGAACGCGCGCAATGCCCTTGCCTGACGAAACGCACCACGACGGGCGACCCTGCTCCGGGCGGCAATGCCGGCCTGGCCCGGCGGTTGC
>CAZDUL010000047.1:0-6522 GCA_964508635.1 uncultured Allobosea sp.
GCGCAGGACGGGGCGGGCGTCGTCGAGGTCGCGTTCGGGCCATGGTGGCGGCGAAGGTTGGCGGCCGCCTTCCGCTTTCCGGCGCCCCTTCGAACCCCTGATCCCGAGGGCTGACCCATGACGCCGCTGGTGTTGCAGACAGCCGGGCAGGCGCTCGGTTCGCTGGTCGGCGGACCGTTCGGCGAGATCGTCGGGCGGGCCCTCGGCGGCCTGACGGCCGCAGCGATCGACAATGCACTGTTCGCCGGCGGCGCGCGCAAGGTCATCGGCCCGCGCCTTGCCGAGATGGACGGGCTCGCCGCCAGCGAAGGCCAGCCGATGCCGCGGCTTTATGGGCGCGTGCGGGTGGGCGGGCAGCTGATCTGGGCGACGCGCTTCGAGGAGGAGCTCGTCACCACCGTGCGCAAGGCGCGCGGATCGAAGGGCGGCGCCGGGCAGAAGGTGCGCGAGCAGAGCTTCAGCTACTTCGCCAATCTCGCCATCGCGATCGGGCAGGGGCCGATCAGCTTCGTGCGCCGCATCTGGGCCGACGGGCGCGAGCTCGACCTGGCGGCAATCACGCATCGCGTGCATCGCGGCGACGCCGCGCAGATGCCCGATCCGCTGATCGTGGCCAAGGAGGGCGAGGCCAACGCGCCGGCCTATCGCGGCACGGCCTATGTCGTGTTCGAGCGGCTGCCGCTTGCCGACTATGGCAACCGCGTGCCGCAATTCGCCTTCGAGGTGGTCCGTTCGCAGGGCGGATTGCCCGGGGCGATCCGCGCGGTGAACCTGATTCCAGGAGCGTCCGAGTTCGGCTACGAGCCCGCGCGCGTGCTGGCCGACGGCGACCTCGGCACGGGCAGACCCGAGAACCGGCACCAGCTTCAGGCCGAAAGCGACGTTCTGGCCTCGCTCGACCAGCTCGAGGCGCTCTGCCCGAACCTGACGACGGTCAACCTCGTCGTGAGCTGGTTCGGCGACGACCTTCGCGCCGGACATTGCCGCATCGCGCCGCGAATCGACAACGCAATCAAGGCCACGCCCGATCATCCCTGGCAGGTGGCGGGGCTGACGCGCGCCACCGCGACCCTGACCACGCAAGTCGATGGCCGCGCGGCCTTTGGCGGCACGCCGAGCGATGCCAGCGTGATCGCGCTGATCGGCGAGCTGAAGCGCCGGGGCCTCAAGGTCGCGCTCTACCCCTTCATCATGATGGACGTGCCGCCCGGCAACACGCTGCCGGATCCCCATGGCGGCGCAAGCCAGCCGGCCTTTCCCTGGCGCGGGCGCATCACCTGCCATCCTGCGCCCGGCGCGCCGGGCAGCGTCGATGCGACGCCCGCCGCCGCGCAGCAGGTCGGGGCC
Organism: uncultured Allobosea sp.; assembly: GCA_964508635.1. Classification (GTDB taxonomy): domain Bacteria; phylum Pseudomonadota; class Alphaproteobacteria; order Rhizobiales; family Beijerinckiaceae; genus Allobosea. Next base: position 1,348 of record CAZDUL010000047.1, read on the forward strand.
TTTGTCGGCACCGTGACGCCGGCCGACCTGACCCTGAGCGGCGGCGCTGTGATCTCGGCCAAGCCGCACGAGTGGAGCTATCGCCGCCACATCCTGCACCATGCGAAGCTGGCCGAGGCCGCCGGCGGCGTGGACTCCTTCATTATCGGCACGGAGCTCGTCGGCCTGACCCGGGTGCGCGGCGCGCCGGGCAGCTACCCGTTCGTGCAGGCGCTGATGGACGTCGCGCAGGACGTGCGCGCCATGCTCGGTTCGTCTGTGCGGCTGACCTACGCCGCGGATTGGACGGAGTATGGCGCCCATGTGCTGGCGGGCGGCGCGGAGGTGCGCTTTCCGCTCGACCCTCTCTGGGCGAGCCCGGCGATCGATGCGGTCGGCATCGACTGGTATCCGCCGATCAGCGACTGGCGCGACGGGCTGGCGCATCTTGACGCCGCCGAGGCGCGCGGGCCGCATGACCCGGCCTATCTTGCCCGCCGCCAGCGCGCCGGCGAAGGCTTCGACTGGTTCTATGCCGACGCCGGGGCGCGCGCCGCGCAGCAGCGCCTGCCGATCACGGACGGTCTCGGCAAGCCCTGGGTGTTCCGCCCGAAGGACCTGGCCGCGTGGTGGAGCCAGCCGCATGTGGAGCGTGTCGGCGGCGTCGAGCTGGGGCAGCCGACCGCCTGGCAACCGGCTTGCAAGCCCGTCTGGCTGACCGAGATCGGGTGTCCGGCCGTGGACAAGGGCGCCAACAGCCCCAATGTCTTCCCTGATCCGCGTTCGTCCGAGGGCGGCTTGCCGGCCTTCTCCACCGGTCGTCGCGACGACCTGATGCAGGCGCGCACGCTCGTCGCGCAGATCGGCGCGCTCGATCCGGCCTCGCCCTGGTTCGATCCCGCCGCCAATCCGCCGCGCCCGGGCGGCGGGCGGATGATCGCGGCGCAGGATATCGCCGTCTGGGCCTGGGATGCGCGGCCTTATCCCGCCTTTCCGCGCCGCACGGACGTCTGGGGCGATGGCGGCAACTGGGCCACCGGCCACTGGCTCAACGGCAGGCTGGAGGCGCAGCCGCTGGATCATCTGATCGCGGCCATCCTCGCGGATTACGGCCTTCCTCCAGCGGCGCGGCTGGCGCTCGACGCCATCGCCGACGGCTATGTCATCGACCGGCCGATGTCCGCGCGCGAGGCGCTGGAGCCGCTCGTGCGGCTCTTCGGCCTCGATGCGCGCTTCGGCCCCGACGGGCTGGTGGTGACGGGGCGCGACGCCCGCGCGCCCATCCCCATCGCGCCGGGCGACCTCGTGCTGCCCGAGAGCGGCGCGCCGGTCGAGCAGGTGAGGGCGCAGGAGAGCGAACTGCCGCGCGAGGTGCGCGTCATCCACCTCGATTCCGATGACGAGTATCGGCGTGCGATCGGCCGCTCGCGGCGTCTGGCGGGCGCCGCCCGGCGCGAGACCGCCATCGAAGCCGCCGTCGCGATCCCCGCCGCCGAGGCCGACCGCATCGCCGAGGAGCGGTTGCGCGAGGCCTGGATCGGCCGCGACAGCGTCAGCTTCGGGCTCGGGCCGCGCGCGCTCGCGGTCGAGGTCGGCGACCATGTCAGCCTCGCCATCGATGGCGCGCAGCGGCTGTTCCGCATCACCCGCATCGCGGATGCCGAGACGCGCGCCGTCACGGCGGTGGCGGCCGCCGAGCAGGGCTGGGTGGCGGCGCGCGCAGCCGGGAGGCCCGCGCAGAACGCGGCAACGCTTCAGGCCGGCCGTCCCTTCGCCGTGCTGATCGAACTGCCGCTGGCGGGCGAGGCCGAACCGCCCCTGCTGGTGGCGGCCGCCAGCGCCAGTCCGTGGCCTGGACCGCTGACGGTGCTGTCGGCCGGGCCGGGCGAACCCTTTGCGCCCGTCGCCACGATCACGCGACCGGCGCTGATCGGGCGGCTGCTCGAGCCGCTTGCGGCGGGGCCGCTCTGGCGCTGGGATCGGCATGGCGTGCTCGATGTCGGCTTCGCGCAGGGCCTCCCGCAGGCCGTGTCGGAACCGGCGGCGCTGGCCGGCGCCAACAGCTTTGCGGTTCAGTGCGCTGACGGACGCTGGGAGATCGTGTCGGGCGCAGGCGTGGAGCTTGTGGCTCAACGCCGTTGCCGGATCACCGGGCTTCTGCGCGGGCTGGGCGGCAGCGGCGGGCAGGCCCGGATCGGTGCGACGACGGGCGCGCTGGTCGTGGCTCTCGACGAGGCGCTCGCGCCCATCGAGCGTTCGCTGGGCGCGATCGGACGCAGCCTCGCCATCCGGGTGATGCCTCCGGGTGTCGATCTGGCCGATCCGGGCGTGCTGTCGCTGTCGCACACCGTTCAGGGGCTGGCGCTCAGGCCGCTCTCGCCCGTTCACCCGCGCGCCGAACGGGTTGCGGGCGGCGTGCGGCTGACCTGGATCCGGCGCACGCGGCGCGATGGCGACAGCTGGGAGCTCGCCGAGCCGCCGCTCGCGGAGGCGCGCGAAGCCTACCGCGTCAGCGTGCTGGACGGGGCCACGCCCGTCTGGACAGCCGAGGTAGCTGCGCCCGAGGCGCTGTTTCCCGCCGCCATCGAGACATCCGCCTTCGGCACGCCGCAGGCGATGCTGAGCCTCGACGTCCGCCAGCTGTCGGCGAGCATCGGCCCCGGCGCGCCGCTGCTCGCGCGGATTGCTGTCGGCTGACCGGGCCAGCCCCCTGAAACCTCTGCAGGACGGAGACATGAAGCCATGGCCAGCGCCAGCTTTGCGGAAGCCCTTTCGCTCATCCTTCGCCATGAGGGCGGCTATGCCGATCACCCGCTCGACCCCGGCGGGGCGACCAATCTCGGCATCACCCGCGCGACGCTCGCCGACTGGCGCGGACGCGCGGTCTCCAGGGCGGAGGTCAGGGCGCTCGGACAAGCGGAGGCCGCCGCGATCTATCGCCAGCGCTACTGGAATGCCGTGCGGGCGGACGATCTGCCCGCCGGTGTCGATCTCGCCGTGTTCGACGCGGCGGTGAACGCGGGGCCAGTCCGCGCCGTGCGCTGGCTTCAGGCGGCGCTCGGCGTGGCTGTCGACGGACGGATCGGGCCGCAGACGCTCGCCGCCGCCCGCCGCACCGATCGGGCAGACCTGATCCGCGCCATCAGCAGCCAGCGGCTCGGCTTCCTCAGGCGGCTGGCCACCTTCAGCGCCTTCGGCCGCGGCTGGACGCGCCGAGTCGCCGAGACCGAATCCGCCGCCCTCGCGCTCGCCGGACGGCGCGCGGCGCGGCCCTCCCCACCCGTCCGGCCGACTATGGAGACGGCTCCCATGACCGACACCAAATCCCTGCTGACCTCGCGCACGCTGTGGTCGAACCTGGTCGGACTCGCCGCCCTGCTCGCCGGCGTCGTCGGCATCGACGCGTCCGGGATCGACAGGCAGGGGCTCGCCGAGGCGATCCCGCAGGCCGTGGCGGCCTTGAGTTTCATCGCTTCCAGCATCTTCCGCATCCGGGCGACACGCCGGCTGGTCTGACGCGCGCCGGCTGGCGCGACCACGGTCTGCTCAGGCGCAGCAGCACGCAGGGGCCGCATTCATAGCGGGTTCAGCGCCAAGGCCTTAACCCTCGTCCCATGTTGCTGTTCCGAACAACGCGCCCATTCCAGGCCGTCGCGCCCTGCGCAGGGGCGGGCGCGCCCCCTGTGCGGCGACGGCCGATGGTCCGCGCAGGGGTCGCCGCGGCGCTGGCCAGCCTGATGCTTGCGGCCCACACGCCCGCGGCGTGCGCCGCCGACTGCCTGACCCATGACGAGATCCGCGAGGCGATCGCGAAGGGCCATGCGGTCGATCCGATGGTGGCGACCCGGGCCGCCCGCGGTGCCGCCTCGGGCGAGGTGCTGCGCGTGCGGTTGTGCCGCCAGGACAGCGCGCTGACCTATCACGTCACGACGCTGCGCCGCGACGGGCGCGTGTCCCACGTGACGATCGAGGGGGTTTCGGGCAAGGTTTCGGCCGTGAGATAAAGAACAGGACGCGGCTGTTTCGCCGCAGCATGACCAAACCGCGTCCAAACTTCGGGAGCCTCGCCCTTGCGCCTGCTCGTCGTGGAAGATGACAAGGACCTCAACCGCCAGATCGTGACGGCGCTGGAGCAGGCCGGCTACGCCGTTGATCGCGCCTTCGATGGCGAGGAGGGCGGTTTCCTGGGCGAAACCGAACCGTATGACGCGGTGGTGCTCGATCTCGGCCTGCCGATGGTCGATGGCGTCACCGTGCTGCAGCAATGGCGCCGGGCGCAGCGCACCATGCCGGTGCTGATGCTCACCGCCCGCGACCGCTGGAGCGACAAGGTCGCTGCCTTCGACGCCGGCGCGGACGACTACGTGGTCAAGCCCTTCCACATCGAGGAGCTGCTGGCGCGGCTGAGGGCGCTCCTGCGCCGTGCGGCGGGCCACGCCTCCGCGGAAATCACCTGCGGGCCGGTGCGCATCGACACCCGCGCCAGCCGCGTGCTGGTCGATGGCCAACCGGTGAAGCTGACCTCCCATGAATACCGACTGCTGGCCTATCTGATGCACCATCAGGGCCGCGTGGTCTCGCGCGCGGAGCTGGTCGAGCATCTCTACGACCAGGATTTCGACCGCGACTCCAACACCATCGAGGTGTTCATCGGCCGGCTGCGCAAGAAGCTCGGGGTCGAGGTGATCCAGACCATCCGTGGCCTCGGCTACGTTCTGGCAGCCCCCGGCACGCGCTGACGGCCGGGTTGGCGCGGCCATGTCACTGCCCCGGCGATTGCGTGAGGCCTCGCTGGCCAGGCGGCTGATCGTCCTGGCGGCCCTTCTCTCGCTGGTCATCCTGCTGACCGCGGGCCTGATCCTCTTCACGCTGCAGCAGGCGGCCACGGAGCGCAGCTTCGACGAACGGCTGGACGTCTACGTCAAGGAGATCGTGGCAGATCGGGCCGCCCCGACCGAAGGAGGGAGCCAGCAGATCGGCGATCTCGGTGAGCCGCGCTTCGACCTGCCGCTGTCGGGCTGGTACTGGCAGGTGACTCGCACCGACGGCGAGCGTCCGGTCATCCGCGCCTCGCGGTCGCTTGTCGGAGGGCAGCGGCCGCGGCTGGGCGATCTCGGCGTGGTCGATCAGCGCGGGTTGCGCAGGGGCTACATCATCGGGCCGGACGAGCGGCGGCTGCGCCAGTTCGAGCGCAGC
>CAZDUL010000048.1:0-11306 GCA_964508635.1 uncultured Allobosea sp.
GTCGAGATGCCGACCTCCACGCCGGGCCGCGGCTGCCCCTCGCCCCCCGCCAATCCGTTGCGCAACGCCACGACGGCCCGCACCTGCTCGACCGCCTGCTCCGGCGTCATGTTGACATTGGCGAGGCTGTGCGCCTCCGACGCCGAAACCGGCAGCGTGACCTTGTGCGCGCCGGCCGCAAAGGCACGTTCTGCGCCCTTCAGGTTCGGCGCCAGCGCGAGCACGATCAGCCCCCCGATGGCGCGCGCACCGGCCACCACCTCGGCCGCATCGGCCATCTGCGGCAACAGCTTCGCCGACACGAACGAGCCGACCTCGATCTCGCGCAGACCCGACGCGGCCAGCGCCCTGATCCAGGCGCTCTTGGCGGCCGTCGGCATGGCGCGCCTGATGCTCTGCAGACCATCGCGCGGACCGACTTCGCTGATCAGAACATCCGGCGCGCCGCGTGAAACCATGGCGTTCGTCTCCCCAGAAGGGGAGGGACAACAGCGCCGCGCCGTTGTCAAATGCCGCGTCACCGCGGCAGATTGCGAGCGATGTCCGACGTCGGGCGCTTGAAGAGGCCGAGCGGGGACATCGCAGGGGAGGATATGGATCATGGTGTCGCGCATCGACTGGCAGGGCGTGTTTCCGGCCGTCACCACGCAGTTCCGGCCGGATCTCTCGGTCGATCTCGACGCGACCGCGCGCGTCATCGAGGCGCTTCTGTCCGATGGCGTCTCCGGCCTCGTGGTCTGCGGCACGGTCGGGGAAGGCACGTCGCTCAGCAGGTCGGAGAAGATCGCCGTGATGGAGACGGCCGTGTCGGTTGCGCGCGGGCGCGTGCCCGTGGTGTGCGGCGTGGCCGAGTTCACCACTGCCTTTGCCATCGAGACGGCGCGCGCCGCGGCGGCAACGGGCGCCGACGGGCTGATGGTGATGCCGGCGCTGGTCTATTCGGCCAAGCCCGCCGAGACGGCGGCGCACTTCCGCGCCGTGGCAGGCGCCACCGATCTGCCGGTGATGGTCTACAACAACCCCCCGATCTATCGAAACGACGTGACGCCGGACATCCTGGCCTCGCTGGCCGATTGCGACACGGTGGTCTGCTTCAAGGAAAGCTCGGGCGACACGCGCCGGTTCGTCGATCTGCGCAACCGCGTGGGCGACCGCTTCGTGCTGTTCGCCGGTCTCGACGATGTGGTGGTCGAGAGCGTCGCCATGGGCGCGGTCGGCTGGGTCTCGGGCATGTCGAACGTGTTTCCGCGCGAAGGCGAGACGCTGTTCCGGCTGGCGCGGCAGGGCCGTTTCGCCGAGGCCATGCCGCTCTACCAGTGGTTCATGCCGCTGCTGCATCTGGATGCCCGGCCGGACCTCGTGCAGTGCATCAAGCTGTGCGAGGCGATTGCCGGACGCGGCAGCGCGCTGACGCGACCCCCGCGCCTGGCGCTTGAAGGGGCCGACAGGGCGCATGTCGAGGCGGCGATGGCGCAAGCCTTCGCCACGCGCCCGGCGCTTCCCGATGTCGGGCTGAAGGCGGCCTGAGGGGCGGTTCATCGATGTTTGCGCCTGCTTTCAGTGGAAGTTGCGGCCGCGCGGCATGGCGCGGCGCGCCGCATCGGCTTCACGGTTGCTGGCGAATTCGTCCGCAAGGGCCGGCTCCTCGGCGATGAGCGCGCGGACAGCAAGCGCCTTGGCGAACTTGACCCTGCGGCCGCCCGAACCGCGCAGATCGACGCCCGGCCGCTTCACCTCGTCGGCGCGAGCCAGCGCGCCCTGTGCGAAGCTGGCAGGGTCGCGCGGGCGATCCTCCGCCGTCAGCTGCGCCAGCAACGGCGAGACATCCTCCAGCTGCTCCGCCACGATGTGCGTCACCCCGGATTCGCGTTGCAGACGGCCCCTGACCAGCGTCAACCGCCCGCCCAGGATCACCGGACGGAAGCGCTCGAACAGCGATGGCCAGACGATGACATTGGCGATGCCGGTCTCGTCCTCCAGCGTCAAGAAGATCACGCCGCGGGCCGAGCCCGGCCGTTGGCGCACCAGAACCAGCCCCGCCACCGTGACCCGCGCGCCATGCGCCGCCTCAGCCAGCCCGACATGCGGGACCGCGCCGCGCCGCGCCAGCGCCGCGCGCAGGAACGACACGGGATGCGCCTTCAGCGACAGGGACAGATGCGCATAATCCTCCACCACCTGCTGGCCCGGCGGCATCGGCGGCAGCTCCATGTCGGCCTCCAGCTCCGGCTGGCTGGCGGCGGCGAACAGCGGCAGATCATCCTTGTCGCCGGCGCGGCCCAGCCCCTTCACGGCCCACAGGGCTTCACGCCGGTCGAGCCCGAGCGAACGGAAGGCATCGGCCTCGGCCAGACGCTCCAGCGCATCGCGCGACAGCCCCGTGCGCAGCCAGAGATCGCGCACGGAATCATAGCCGGCTCTCCGGACAGCGACGAGCCGTGCCACCTGTGCCGCCGACAAGCCCCTGATCTGTCGAAAACCCAACCGGATCGCGCGGTTGCCCCGGATGTCGTCCGCCATCTGCGCGTGAAGGGGGCTGATCGGCGGGCGCTCGGACGGATCGCATGATTCGAGCGTGCAATCCCAGTCGGAGGCGTTGACGTCCACCGGCCGCACCGCCACGCCGTGTTCGCGCGCATCGCGCACGATCTGCGCCGGCGCATAGAAGCCCATCGGCTGGGCATTGAGCAGCGCACAGGCGAACACGTCCGGGAAGCGGCACTTGAACCAGCACGAGGCATAGACCAGAAGCGCGAAGCTCGCCGCATGGCTTTCGGGAAAACCATACTCCCCGAAGCCCTCGATCTGCTTGAAGCAGCGTTCGGCGAAGGCGCGCTCGTAGCCGCGCGCCACCATGCCCTCCACCATCTTGGCCGCGAATGTCCCGATGGTGCCGACCCGCCGGAAGGTCGCCAGGGCGCGTCGCAGCCGGTCGGCCTCCGCGGGCGTGAAACCCGCCGCGACGATGGCGATCCTCATCGCCTGCTCCTGGAACAGCGGCACGCCCAGCGTCTTGCCCAGCACCTGCTCCAGCTCATCGGCCGGGCCATGGGCCGGCGAGGGCGACGGATAGCTCACCGGCTCCAGCCCCTGCCGGCGGCGCAGGTAAGGGTGCACCATGTCGCCCTGGATCGGGCCAGGTCGCACGATGGCGACCTCGATCACCAGATCGTAGAACCGCGCCGGCTTCAGACGCGGCAGCATCGACATCTGCGCGCGGCTTTCGATCTGGAAGACGCCCAGCGTGTCGGCGCGCTGGATCATGCGGTAGACCGCTTCGTCCTCGGCCGGGATCGTGGCCAGCGTCAGCGGCGCGGACGGGCGATAGTGCTGGTGGTGCAGGGCGATGCAGCGTCGCAGGCACGACAGCATGCCAAGCGCCAGCACGTCGATCTTGAGGATGCCCAGCGTGTCGAGATCGTCCTTGTCCCATTCGATGACGGTGCGGCCCTCCATCGCCGCGTTCTGGATCGGCGCCACTTCATCGAGCCTGTCCTCGGTGATGACGAAGCCCCCGACATGCTGCGACAGGTGCCGCGGAAAGCCGGCGATCTCCCGCGTCAGCGCCAGAAGACGTGCAACGCGCGGATCGTCGGGCAAGAGCCCGAGCCGGGCCACCTCCCTGGCCTCGACCTCGGCCTTCGACCAGCCCCAGACTGAACCCGACAGCGCCGCCACCACATCCTGCGACAGGCCAAGCGCCTTGCCGACCTCCCGCACGGCCGAGCGGGCCCCATAGGTGATGACGCTGGCCGCCAGCCCCGCCCGGCTGCGGCCATAGCGCTCGTAGATGTACTGCATCACCTCCTCGCGCCGCTCATGCTCGAAATCGACGTCGATATCGGGCGGCTCGCGCCGTTCCGGCGACAGGAAGCGCTCGAACAGCAGGTCATGGCGCGTCGGATCGACCTCGGTGATGCCGAGGCAGAAGCAGACGCTGGAATTGGCCGCCGAGCCGCGCCCCTGGCACAGGATGCCGCGCCTGCGGGCGAAGCGGACGATGTCGTGCACGGTGAGAAAGTAGGGCGCATAGCCGAGCTGGCCGATCAGCCGGAGTTCATGCGCAAGACTGTCCGCGATCCTCGCGGGCACCTCGCCGTAGCGGGCCCGCGCTCCTTCCCAGACGTGATGCTCCAGCGCGGACTGGGCATCGGGGAAGCCCTCGCGGGTCTCCTTCGGGTAGTTGTAGGCCAGCTGATCCAGACTGAACGACAGCCCCGCCATGAAGCGCTGCGTCTCGGCGATGGCCTGCGGCGCGGCGCGCATCAGCCGCGCCATCTCGGCCGGAGCTTTCAGATGACGTTCGGCATGGGCTTCGAGCCGCCGGCCGGCCTGATCGAGGGTGAGGCCAAGCCGGATGCAGGTCAGCACATCCTGCAGCGGCTTGCGCTCGGCCGCGTGCATCAGCACGTCGCCCGTCGCCAGCACGGGAAGCGACAGCGAGCGCGCCAGCGCCAGATGCTGCGCCAGACGCCGGCGGGCGTGAGGGCCGAAACCGGGCGTGACGCCGAGCCAGACCCGGCCGGGCGCGGCGGCGGCCAGCGCCTTCAAGGCGCCAATCCGCTGCGCTGCACGTTCTGGCGCAAGTTCGGGCGAGCGGCCTGCTGGATTCAGCTCGAGAGCATCCCTTTCGCGGTCGTCAAGAGTCGAAACCGGCAGGGCGATGACCTGAAGACCGTCGAGGTGAGCAAGGATATCGGATAGTGTAAGCCGACAAAATCCTTTTGGGGCCCGACTGTTTCCAAGGCTCAGGAGTCGTGTCAGGCGTGCATAGGCTGCGCGATCCTGAGGGTAGACGACGAGATCCGGCGCGCCATCGCAGAACACGAGGCGGCACCCGATGAGCAGGCGCAAGCCGCGCGTCGAGACAGGGCCGGACGCAGCTGCGGGCCCATCATCCCGCCACGCCTTCCATGCGGCATGGGCGCGCACCACGCCGGCCAGCGAATTGCGATCGGCGATGCCGAGGCCGCTCAGGCCCAGCGCAGCCGCCCGTTCGACCAATTCTTCCGGATGCGAGCCGCCGCGCAGGAAGGAGAAATTGCTGGTGACGACAAGCTCGGCATAGGCCGGCCGAACCACGGGGGGCGCAGACGCGGGATGCTTCATCGGACTCACCCGAACAGCCCGTGCACGAACCAGCGGGGCGTCTGCGTTTCGCGGCCGTAAAGCCCTTCCCGGCACAGCCAGAAGCGACGTCCCTCGCGATCCTCGGCGCGGAAGTAATCCCGCGTCGGCAAGGGCAGGGCCTCCCACCAGGGCAGGCTGATGCGCTCGGGCCCCTCCACCGCCGCGACCTCGTGCAGCACCCGGCGCCAGCGGAAGCGCACAGGCGGCCCATCCGGCACGCCGGCCAGCGTCTCGATCGGCTCGGGCTTGGCCAGCAGCAGGATCGGCCGCCAGGGAGGATCGTCCGGCTGCGGATCGTTCGGCTGCGGATCGTCCTGCGCGCCATCGCCGCCGTGCCAGCCCGCAGCAGCCAGGCCTGCCGCTGATGACGAACGGTTCGGATTGTCCACGCCGGCGCGTGTGCGGCTTGCCCGTTCCGGCACATGGCTGTCGGCAGCCTCCATCCGCTGCACGGCGCTCGCGCCGAGCCGTGTGCCGAGCCGGTCGACCAGCCGGGCGAGATCCTCCTCTCCCGGCGCGGCGTCGAGGCGGGGCGCCGCATCGTCGAGGCGCGCCGCCTCCACCACGCACAGCCGTACCACATCGAAGCCATAGCCGACGTCGCGCTCGTCGGTGGCGACCGTCAGCCTCTGCGCAAGAACGCCAAGCAGCGCTTCGGCCGTGCGCGAAGGTCGGCTCAGGCCCGCCTCGAAGCGGAAGGTCGCACCATCCACACGGAACAGCATCACCTGCAGCCGCCGCGCGCCCTCGCCATGGCGAGCAAGCAGGCGCGCGATCTCGTCGCACAGCCGCTTCAGGGCATGCTCGATCTGCGCGCGGGACAGGATCGGCTCGACGAAGCGGCGCTCGGCCATGTAAGGGTCGGCGCTGAGCCGCGGCGTCAGCGCGGATCGGGCGAGCCCGAACGCCGCTTCGAGCCGCGCGATGACCTGACGGCCGAAGCGCGCCGCGATGGGCGCGCGCGGCCTCAGCCACAGATCCTCGATGCGCGTCAGGCCTGCGACGGACAGACCTTTCACGGTGTCAGGGCACAGGCCGAGGGCAGCCACGGGCAGCGGCCTCAGATACGCTTCCTCCTGCCCCGGCGGGCACAGCCGGCGCCCGGGCGGGGCATGGCGCGCCAGCGCCCAGGCCGCCTCCGGCGTGCCGGCGATGGCGGCGCGCACGCCGGTGAAGCCCTGGCGGGCCAGCCGCGCCAGCACGTCCTGCAGCAACGCCGCCTCGCCGCCGAACAGATGGGCGCAGCCGCCGATGTCGAGCATGACGCCATCCGCGCCATCGAGGGCCGCCAGCGGCGTGTAGCGCAGGCTCCAGTCGCAGACGGCGGCGATGAGGGCTGCGTCGGCTGACCGGTCGGCCTCCACGACGCGCAAGGTGGGGCAGAGCGCGCGGGCATCCGCGAGAGCCTGTCCGGCGGACAGCCCCTGCGCAGCGGCCAGTGCATCGACGGCCTGAAGCCGGAGCGCGCCCTTCACCGGCGCGACCACGGCCAGGGGAGCCGAGGCATCCGAACTCGCGCCCGTGGCCAATGCCCGCTCACGCCGCCTGATCCGGTCCGTCGACAGATGCGGCAGCCACAGCGACAGGCAGCGGCGCGGTGGCATCGCACCCGGATCGACCGCCGCAGTGGACAAGAGCGGGCTTTGCCGCGAAGGCTGGGGCATCGGCGAAACGGCGCTGGTCATGGCTCCACTCCAGATCGAACGAGGCGGGATCGCCGTTGCGGCGACGCACGAGATCGGCGCTGAGCGCCGGGCCGAGCGGCTCGCCCGCCAGCCCGCGCCGGCCTGGGCGGGCGCGGATGCGCCAGCGCGTCTCGGCCGCGCTGGAGAGCCGGCCCTCCGCCCCGCCTTCGGCCAGGATGGCGAGCACGCCGGCGACGCCGCTGTCGCGCGCGGCCAACGCGAACCGCCGCGAGAGGGTAAGGTCATAGGCGCGCGGCAGACGCGCCAGCCCCGCCACCACGGCCCCGAGCGCGGCGCAGCGCAGGCCTTCCTCCAGCGCCCACAGCGCCTCGGCCGGCCGCGACGCCCACACCAGCAGCAGACGCCCCGGATCGAAGCCATGCGCGACCAGGCCATGGCCGTGCGGCGCACCGACCTCGCGCTCCAGGCTTTCCTCCATCACCAGGAGACAAGTCCGCTTCCCCGCCATGCGAGAGGCCAGCGCCAGCGCAAACAGGAAAGCGCTGGCGCCGTCGCCCGTCTGCCCGGCCACCACCTCGTGCAGAGCGCCGCGCTTCAGACCGCCGCCCAGCGCCGCATCGAGCCGGGGCGCGCCGAGCGCGACGGGCTGGCTTCCTTGCGGCTCCAGCGCGCGAATGCGCCGCCGCAGCGCAGCCAGATCCGGCGCAGACGTTCGGACAGGCCCTTGCGTTGACGCGGGCAAGACAAGGGCGTCTCTGGCGCCTGCCGGCGCCAGAGGGGCGGGATCGGCGACCATGGGAACTCCCCGTCGTCGTCTCTATGTTCTGTTTATGTTCCTATTTGATTCCAGCGCTCAGGATCTGAGTCAAGCCCGCACTTGAAAGATTCCTGCCCCAGGAAGCCCCCTCGCCATCCTGACCGGCCGGCCGACCCGGATCGAAGGTCGGGCTTGGCCCGGCAGCGTTTGCCGTTTATGGCCAGCCGGCAACATTCATTCTCGAGGACCGGACAACCCATGCGTCTTGACGCCATCCCGATCGGCAAGAACCCGCCTGAAGAGGTCAATGTCGTGATCGAGGTCGCCACCGGCGGCGAACCCATCAAGTACGAGATGGACAAGGCCGCCGGCACGCTGGTGGTCGACCGCTTCCTCTACACGCCGATGCGCTATCCCGGGAATTACGGCTTCATCCCCCACACGCTCTCGGAGGACGGCGACCCCTGCGACGTGCTGGTGGCCAACACCCGCCCGATCATCCCCGGCGCCATCATCGCGGTGCGCCCCATCGGCGTCATGAAGATGGAGGACGAGGGTGGCGGCGACGAGAAGATCATCGCCGTGCCGGTGCCGAAGCTGACCAAGCGCTACGAGAACGTGCACAACTACACCGACCTGCCGAAGATCACCCTCGACCAGATCCAGCACTTCTTCGAGCACTACAAGGATCTGGAGCCCGGCAAGTGGGTGAAGATGATCGGCTGGGGCGATGCGGCCGAGGCCAGGAAGCTGATCAGCGAGGCCATCGAGCGGGCCAGGGCCGCCAAGGCCTGAACAGTCCAAGGCCGCCAAAGACCTGAGCCAAGGCCCGGGCGCGCCATGGCCCGAGCCATCCGCGGCTGAGGCGCCGGTGAAGCGGGTGGAGAAGCCGCCCGCGCCCTTCCTGTCGCCCTGCGGCTGGCCTTGCCGCTGGCGCGATTCACTCCGCCGCCGGCTTCAGCACGCCTCGGCGCACCTGATCCTCCTCGATCGACTCGAACAGGGCGCGGAAATTGCCCTCGCCGAAGCCCTCGTCGCCCTTGCGCTGGATGAACTCGAAGAAGATCGGCCCGAGCACCGTGCCGGAGAAGATCTGCAGCAGCACCTTCGACATCCGGCCCTCCCTGTCGCCCAGGGCGACCCTGCCCTCGCCGTCGATCAGGATGCCGTTCGCCTTCAGCCGCTCGACCGGCTCGCCATGGTCGGGCACGCGGGCGTCGACCTTCTCGTAGTAGGTGTCCGGCGGCGACGGCATGAAGGGCAGGCCGTTGGCGCGCAGCGCCTCGACCGAGGCATAGATGTCGCGCGAGCCCAGCGCCACGTGCTGGATGCCCTCGCCCTTATACTGGCGCAGGTATTCCTCGATCTGGCTCTTGTCGTCGAGGCTCTCGTTGATCGGGATGCGGATCTTGCCGCAGGGCGAGGTCAGCGCCCGCGAGATCAGGCCTGTCAGCTTGCCCTCGATGTTGAAGAAGCGGATCTCTCGGAAGTTGAACAGCTTCTCGTACCAGCCGGCCCAGTAATCCATGCGGCCGCGATACACGTTGTGCGTCAGGTGATCGAGATAGTAGAGCCCGGTCGGCTCGGGGTGCGGATCGCGCTCCCCGGTCCAGACGAAATCCACGTCCCAGATCGAGCCCTTCGCGCCATAGCGATCGACGAAATAGAGCAGCGAGCCGCCGATCCCCTTCACCGCAGGAATGGACAGCTCCATCGGCCCGATCTTGCCGACATAGGGCTCCGCGCCGAGCGCGATGGCGCGCTGGTAGGCGTGCGCGGCATCGGCGACGCGGAACGCCATGGCGCAGGCGCATGGGCCATGCTCGGCCGCGAAGGCTTGCGCGAACGAATCCGGCTCGGCGTTGACCACGAAGTTGATGTCGCCCTGGCGATAGAGCGTGACGTCCTTGGAGCGATGGCGGGCCACGGCGGTGAAGCCCATCTGCTCGAAAAGCGCCTTGAGCTTGTCGGGCTCGGGATGGGCATACTCGACGAACTCGAAGCCGTCGGTGCCCATCGGGTTGGCGTCGCTGATGCCGGCGGCCGGCGCATCATGCGGAAACGGTCCCATCGTATCGCTCCTCCCGCGGTGGATGGTGAAAGGGGCGCGGCGAGCTGGCTTTGTCCGCTGTGCAGCTCCGATCCGCCCAAGATGGAAGACTAGCGCAACTCAGGCGCACGAATTATGCAAATCCGCCGCAATAGCGTCTCCATATGCATGAAACACGCACCTCAAGCCTTCAGATGCACGACATGGCCGCTGCAGCCGCTCCCGCCCTTGATGCCTTCGACCGCCGGCTGATCCGCGCCCTGCAGGATGACGGCTCGCTCAGCAATGCTGCGCTGGCGGAGCGGATCGGGCTGTCGGCCAGCCAGGTCCCGCGCCGGCGCGCGCGGCTGGAGGCCGCTGGCGTCATCACAGGCTACCGCGCGCTTCTGGCACCGGAGGCGGTTGGAATCGGGGTCACGGTGTTTGTCCATATTGCGCTCCACAGCCATTCGCGCGACAACGCCCGGCGCTTCCGCGATCTGGTCCGGCTGACCCCCGCCGTGATCGAGGCGCATGCCCTGACAGGTGAGTCGGACTATCTCGTGAAGCTCGCGGCCAGCGACCTGAAAGAGCTCGCCAGCCTCATCAACGACGTGTTCCTGCCGCATGAAAGCGTGGCGCGCGTGCGTTCGGAGATCGTGCTCGAAACGCTGAAGCAACCGACGGGACTGCCGCTGCCTCCCGCCTGAACAGGCCCCGAAGCCGATCGATTGCACTGGCATTGCCGCCCGTTCATCCTACATTTCGCCCAGCGACACGCAGCACGCCTCGCATCATCCCACAGGCCCTCCCGAAAGGATGCCGCCATGTTCGACGCCAAGAAGCTTCTCGATGCGCTGCTCAGCGCCGGCTCCCAGGCCGCGCAACCGATGAACCAGCAGCCAGGCCAGCAGCCGGCGACGGGCGGTGGCCTTGGCGGCCTGGTCGGTCAGGTTCTGGGTCAGCTCGGCCAGACCGCGCAATCGGGCGTCCAGCAGGCGGGCAGCGCGCTGGATCAGGTGCAGAACCGGCTGGAGGGCACGCAGGCCGGAAACCTGTTGTCGAAGGCACGCGAGCTGGCAGCCCAGAACCCGGGCGTGGCAGGCGCGGTGCTGGGCGGGCTGGCAACCCTCATGGTCGGCTCGAAGACGGGCCGATCGGTTCTCGGCAAGGCGGCAGCCCTGGGCGGCATGGCGCTGATCGGAGGCCTCGCCTACAAGGCGATGCAGAATTATCAGGCGGGCCGCCCGCTGATGGATGACGGTGTCCCGGCGATGCCGGCGCCGGCGGGTTCGGGTTTCGAAGCGGACGCGGCCTCGAACGACACCGCCATCCTGTTCATCCGTGCCATGATCGCGGCCGCGGCTTCCGACGGCGCGATCGACGAGACAGAACGCCAGGCCATCATCGGCGGGCTTCGCGACGCGGGCTTCGACCCGGAAGCGAACAGCTGGCTCGATCACGAGATGGCCAACCCGGCCTCCATCGACGAGCTCGTCGCCGGCGTCACCACGGCCGAACTCGCCGCGCAGGTCTATACCGCCGCGCGCCTGGCCATCGAGCCCGACACGCCGGCCGAGCGCGACTTCCTCGCCGGCCTCGGCCAGATGCTCAATCTCGATGCGCAGCTGATCGGTCACATCGACCTCGCGGCCGAAGGCGTGAAGGGCTGAAACCGGCCGTGCATGGCGCGCCGGGTTGCCCTGCAAAGGGCGGCCTTGCGGACCGGGAGGCGGTGCGTGAC
>CAZDUL010000049.1:0-20549 GCA_964508635.1 uncultured Allobosea sp.
CGAGCCGCAGCGCGTGCGTGAACAGTGCCGCTGCTCGCGGGCCGGCATCATGCGTATGCTGGCGCGGTTCGATGCAGACGATCGCCGGGCGATGGTGGCCGACGACGGTTCGGTGACGGTCACCTGCGAGTTCTGCTCGCAGGTTTACCGCTTCGTGCCGGCTGAGATCGAGGCCGAACTCGCCGGACCGACCGCTGCCCCTTGAACGCGGGGCATGCGTTCAGCCCTCCTGCGCCTCAGCCCTCCTGCGCCCAGGCCAGCGCATCCTCGAGCCTGTCGTCGCCCCAGAAGAGTTCGCCGTCGGCTGTGACGAAGCTCGGCGCGCCGAAGATGCCGAGCGACTTCGCCAGCTCCGTTTCGGCGCGCAATCGTCCCTTCACCTCTTCGGATTTCGCCGCCGCGAGCGCAGCCGGTGGATCGATGCCCGCGTTGCGCAGCGCCTCCACGACGACGGCCTCTTCCTGGACCGGTTTGCCCTCGATGAATTCGAGCCGGAAGCAGGCCCTCGCAAAGGCCGGCGTCCAGCCCGCTTCGCGTCCGGCCAGGGCGACGCGCGTGGCGGTTAGCGCATTCTGGGGGAACGGATTCGGCTTGCGGATGGCGATCCCGAGCCTCTGGCCGCGGCGTTCGACATCGCGCCACATGTATTTTCCCTTGGCAGGGAACAAGACGAAGGGCGAGCTTGTCCAGCCCTGCGCGGCGAAGATCGGCCCCAGCAGAAACGGCCGCCAGCGGATGTCGACCCCCGCGGCTTCCGCGGCTGCCTCGATGCGAAATGCCGTCAACGCCGCGTAAGTCGAGGCAAAGTCGAACCAGAAGTCCAGCACCGGTCTTGGCACAGTTCTTTGCGGCATCGTCGCCCTCGTGCATGACGAATCATATTGTTCTCCGGAGAAGCGAGCACTGCAAGGCCGCGTGCCGTCGGCGGCGCGGAACGGCTCGCGCCGGTTGCGCGGCTGCCCGCCATCGGCTACCCGACCGTCATGCCATCGCCGGCGCCCCGTTTCCCTGGAAGCCCTGCCTCATGACCCAGAAATCCGTGAAGAAAGTCGTCCTTGCCTATTCCGGCGGCCTCGACACCTCGATCATCCTCAAGTGGCTGCAGACCACCTATCGCTGCGAGGTCGTCACCTTCACCGCCGATCTGGGCCAGGGCGAAGAACTGGGCCCGGCCCGCGACAAGGCGCTGCTGCTCGGCATCAGGCCCGAAAACATCTTCATGGACGACCTGCGCGAGACCTTCGTCAAGGACTACGTCTTCCCGATGATGCGCGCCAATGCGGCCTATGAGGGCGTCTATCTGCTCGGCACCTCGATCGCGCGGCCGCTGATTGCGAAGCGCCAGATCGAGATCGCGGAGCTGGTGGGCGCCGACGCCGTTTCGCATGGCGCGACCGGCAAGGGCAACGACCAGGTGCGCTTCGAGTTGAGCTACTATGCGCTCAAGCCCGACATCACCATCATCGCGCCGTGGCGCGAATGGGACCTGCGCTCGCGCGAGCAGCTGATCGCTTTCGCCGAAAGCCACCAGATCCCCATCGCCAAGGACAAGCGCGGCGAGGCGCCGTTTTCGGTCGACGCCAATCTGCTGCACGCCTCCTCCGAGGGCAAGGTCCTGGAGGACCCTGCGGTCGAGGTGCCCGACTACGTCTATTCGCGCACCGACAGCCCCGAGAACGCGCCGGACCAGCCGACCTACATCACCATCGACTTCAAGTCCGGCGATGCGGTCGGCCTGAACGGCCAGGCGATGAGCCCGGCAACGCTGCTGACGGAGCTCAACCGGCTGGGCAGGATCAACGGCATCGGCCGGCTTGATCTGGTCGAGAACCGCTTCGTCGGGATGAAGAGCCGCGGCATGTACGAGACGCCGGGCGGCACGATCCTGCATGTGGCGCATCGCGCCGTCGAATCGATCACGCTCGACCGCGGCGCGGCGCACCTCAAGGACGAGCTGATGCCGAAATATGCGGAGCTCATCTACAACGGCTTCTGGTTCTCGCCCGAGCGGGAGATGCTGCAGGCGCTGATCGACCGGAGCCAGGAGCACGTCACCGGCACGGTGCGGCTGAAGCTCTACAAGGGCAACACCATCGTGGTCGGCCGGGAGAGCCCCTATTCGCTCTATGACCAGGACCTTGTCACCTTCGAGGAGGGCGCCGTCGCCTACGATCACCGCGACGCCGCCGGCTTCATCCGCCTGAACGCGCTGCGGCTGCGCACGCTCGGCCAGCGCAAGAGGAAGCTTGGACTTTAGGTAGCTGGACTCTCGGTGAGATCCCGCCAGAAGGGCGAGGCTGTCAGCTCTCGTCCTTGAGCGCAACGCTCTTGAGCACCTCCAGCGCCGGCATCGAGGTGATGTGGAAGCCGGCGTCGATGTGGTGGATCTCGCCCGTCACGCCCCCGGACAGCTCCGACAGGAAGTAGAGCGCCGATCCGCCGATGTCGTCGAGCGACACGGATTTGCGCAGGGGCGAATTGGCGCGTTGCCAGGCATACATC
Organism: uncultured Allobosea sp.; assembly: GCA_964508635.1. Taxonomy (GTDB): domain Bacteria; phylum Pseudomonadota; class Alphaproteobacteria; order Rhizobiales; family Beijerinckiaceae; genus Allobosea. The sequence continues at coordinate 2,503 of CAZDUL010000049.1, forward strand.
GCCCGCGCATCGGTGATTCCCGCCCCGGCCAGCGTCCGCACGGGCCCGGGCGACAGCGCGTTGACGCGGATGCCCCTCGGTCCGAAATCATTGGCGAGGTAGCGCACGGAAGCCTCCAGCGCGGCCTTAGCCACGCCCATGACGTTGTAGTTCGGCATGATCCGTGTCGACCCGCCGTAGGTCAGCGTGATCATCGCGCCACCCGCAGGCATCATGGCAGCGGCCCGCTTCGCCACCTCCGTGAACGAGAAGCACGAGATCACCATGGTGCGGGTGAAGTTCTCGCGGCTCGTGTCGGCATAGAGCCCCTTCAGCTCGTCCTTGTTGGAGAAGCCGATGGCGTGGACAATGAAATCGAGCTGCCCCCATTCGGCCTTCAGGGTCTCGAAAACGGCGTCGACCGTGGCGATCTCCTCGACATCGCAGGGCAGCACCAGTCGCGAGCCGACGCTTTGGGCCAGCGGCCTCACCCGTTTGCCGAGCGCCTCGCCCTGATAGGTGAACGCACATTCGGCGCCGTGCTTGGCCAGCATCGCGGCGATGCCCCAGGCGATCGAATTCTGGTTCGCGACGCCCATGCTGAGGCCGCGCTTGCCTGCCATCAGTTGCATGGCGTCACGCCTCCAGCCGCTTCATAACGATGGTGGCGTTGGTGCCGCCGAAGCCGAACGAGTTGGAGAGCACCGCGCCCAGCTTCGCGTTGTCGATCCGCTTGCGCACGATCGGCATGTCGGCCATCGCCGGGTCGAGCTCCTCGATGTGGGCGCTCTCGCAGATGAAGTCGTGGTTGAGCATCAGCAGCGAATAGATCGCCTCCTGAACGCCGGTGGCTCCCAGCGAATGTCCGGTCAGGGACTTGGTGGCGGAGATGTAGGGGCTCCTGTCCGCGCCGCCGAAGACCTCGCGGATGGCCTCGATCTCCTTGATGTCGCCGACGGGCGTCGAGGTGCCGTGCGGGTTGATGTAGTCGATCCTGCCCTTCCAGGTCGCAAGCGCTTGCCGCATGCAGCGAACGGCACCCTCGCCGGACGGGGCGACCATGTCGTAGCCGTCGGAGGTGGCGCCGTAACCGACGATCTCGCCATAGATCTTGGCGCCGCGCGCCTTGGCCCGCTCGAGCTCCTCGAGCACGACGACGCCCGCGCCGCCCGCAATGACGAATCCGTCTCGGTTGACATCGTAGGCGCGCGACGCCGTCGAGGGGCGGTCGTTGAACTTCGACGACATCGCGCCCATTGCGTCGAACAGCACCGAGAGCGTCCAGTCCAGCTCCTCGCAGCCGCCGGCGAACATCACGTCCTGCTTGCCCCACTGGATCATCTCGTAGGCGTTTCCGATGCAGTGGTTTGAGGTCGCGCAGGCGGAACTGATCGAGTAGTTCACGCCCCTGATCTTGAACCAGGTCGCGAGCGTCGCGGATGCGGTGCTGCTCATCGCCTTGGGCACCGCGAAAGGGCCGACGCGCTTGGAGTTGCCGCTTTCCTTCGCCTTCTCGTAGGCCTCGATCAGCGCGACCGTGGACGGGCCGCCCGAGCCCATGATGATGCCGGTGCGCTCGTTGCTGATATCGCCGGTCTCGAGGCCCGCATCGGCGATCGCCTGCTCCATCGCCACATGGTTCCACGCCGTGCCGCCGCCATGAAAGCGCATCGCGCGCCGGTCCACCACCGTGGCGGGGTCCAGTTTCGGGCGCCCCGCGACGTGACTGCGGAAGCCATGGGCAACGAAGGACTGCTCGGTGGCGATGCCGGAACGCGCCTCCTTCAGCGAGGTGAGCACCTCGTCGACGTTGTCGCCGATCGACGACACGATCCCCAGCCCAGTCACGACGACGCGACGCATGGTGGCACCCTCCGCCCCTGCGCGAATGGATCCTCACGCAGTTTGTAACAGTTTGTTAACACGCGCGTGATGCCCGCTTCCGCGCCCGAGCGCAAGCACGGCTGCAACCGTCAGCCCTGCGGCACGAACAACCCGACGCGCAGGTCCTGGGTGGTGTAGATGCGCTTGCCATCCGCCTCCAGCCAGCCATCGGCGATGGCGAGCTTGAGCTTGGACGAGAACACGCGTTTCACATCGACCCCGTAGGTGACCTTCCTGACGGTCGGGAGCACCTGATCGGCGAACTTCACTTCGCCGACGCCAAGTGCTCGGCCGCGGCCGGGCAGGCCCAGCCAGCCCAGGAAGAAACCTGTGAGCTGCCACAGCGCGTCGAGCCCAAGGCAGCCCGGCATCACCGGGTCCCCCTGGAAATGGCAAGGGAAGAACCACAGATCGGGGCGCACATCGAGTTCCGCCCGCACCAGTCCCTTGCCATGGGCGCCGCCATCCTCGGCGATCTCGATGATGCGATCGAACATCAGCATCGGCGGCAGCGGGAGCTGCGCATTGCCCATGCCGAACAGTTCGCCGCGTCCGCAGGCAAGGATTTCCTCGTAGGTGAAGCTCGATTGACGCGACATCGGACGGCAGATCCTCTTTCAGTCCGTTTCAGGCGGGGCCGCCCCGCCATGGCCGGGTGCTGCTGGGGGTGCCGTAGCACCGGCTTGGCGCCCCGTGAAGCGCGCCGCGCCCGGCAAAACAGCGCACCTTCGTTGAACTCGACCGCTTTTATGCGTATATGACGCGAGGTCCGGGCTGAAAAGCGGCCTCGCCGGCACGACAGGGTCGCGCGTTGGCTCGGCTTCCGGGTAACAGAGCTGTCGGGATCATGGCCGAATCGTCGAACCGCAAGTCTTCCGCAGAAGCCTTGAAGCGGCGCGCGCGCGACGCAACGCGGGGCGGTGATCTGGCCGGCTGTCCGGTACACAGCCTGCGCGACAAGTTGAGGGCCGCCGGATTGAGGCCGACGCGTCAGCGCGTATCGCTTGGCTGGCTGCTTTTTGCCAAGGGTGACCGTCACGTCAGTGCCGAGATGCTGTTCGAGGAAGCGACGAAGGCGCGCGTTCCGGTCTCTCTGGCCACCGTGTACAACACGCTGCACCAGTTCACCGAGGCCGGTCTCCTGCGCGAGCTGATGGTTGACGGCGCCAAGACCTATTTCGACACCAACCCCTCGGATCATCACCACTTCTTCATCGAGGGAGAGGACCGGATGGTCGATGTGCCGTCCGAGGCCATCAGGCTGTCGTCGATGCCGGAGCTGCCCGAAGGGCTCGAGGTGGCTCGGGTCGAGGTGGTGGTCCGGCTGAGGCCGAAAGCCAGCTGAGCGGGTCAGGTCCTCGCTCAGTCGATCTTCTCGTTCGGATAGACGCCCCAGAGTCGGTCCTGCCGGATGAAGCCGGCATGGTCGCCGATGGTAACCCGGCACCAGGTGCCGGTACAGCTGCGCACGTTTGCGAGCACGTTCGGCATCACCCGCGCCACGAGATCGGAGCGCTCGTCGGCGCGCTCGTAAACCGGCACGGGTTCCTCCCGATTGCGGGCCCAGGGCACCACCAGTGCCGTGCGACGTCCTGACAGAAGGCTGTGCAGGACCCAGCCCTCGGAACCCTCTGCGTCGCGGATGCGCCGCCAGGTCTCGAACTCCGCGGTGATCTCCACCGGCAGTCCGGCGCGCTGGAACACCCAGGTCGTGCGATGCTCCTTTGACGGCCCTTCGCGAAGGTTCACGCGGTCGCTCTTCAGGCTGACATAACGCGGCACCGGCAATCCGGTGACGCTGCCCGTGGTTTCTCCCGATGCAAGCACGGAAGACGGCGCCGCAATCGCGCTCAAGCCAAGCAGGACAAGACCAGCGAGGAGCCATCGCTTCAGCATTGCGCCAATCCCATGAAAGCCCATAGCGTCAAACCGTGTCCCGGAACGGCTCGCCGGTTCGGCGAGTCGCGTGGCGCATGCACTGACGCGTGATTGTGTTCCAACGAAGCCCTGCTAGACATCCGCGCTAGCGATGATGCCGCAGGACGGGAATCATCGAACGATCCGGCTGCCGAAAGAGCAACGCACTGTCGCCGCAGCAGCGTTAACGGCGGGTTGAGGCGCGACCGGACGGGTACAGGGACAACGGACGCCGGCAGGCGCCAGAGGGGCAGCAGAGAGTCTAGATCCATGCCGAATCGCAAGAAGCCGCTCGTCATCGTCACCCGCAAGCTGCCCGAGGCGGTCGAGACGCGCATGCGCGAACTGTTCGACGCGCGCCTCAATCTCGACGACAAGCCCATGTCGCGGGAGTCGCTGGCCGAAGCCATGCAGGTTGCGGACGTGCTGGTGCCGACCGTGACGGACCGCATCGACGCCGGGCTGATCGCCGCCGCCGGCAGCCAGTTGAGGCTGATCGCCAATTTCGGCAACGGCTTCGACAACATCGACGTGCAGGCGGCGCTGGCCCGCCAAATCCCCGTGACCAACACGCCCGGCGTCCTGACAGAGGATACCGCCGACATGACCATGGCGCTGATCATGGCCGTGGCGCGCCGCATTCCCGAAGGCGCGCTCGTCGTGCCGGAGGACCGCTGGGAGGGCTGGTCGCCGACCTGGATGCTCGGCTCGCGCATTACCGGCAAACGGCTTGGCATCATCGGCATGGGGCGCATCGGGCTGGCTGTGGCTCGCCGGGCGCGCGCCTTCGGCCTGTCGATCCACTATCACAACCGCCGCCGCGTCGCCCAGGACGTGGAGGAGGCGCTGGATGCGACCTATTGGGACTCGCTCGATCAGATGCTGGCGCGGATGGACATCGTCTCGGTGCACTGCCCGCATACGCCGGCCACCTATCACCTCCTGTCTGCTCGCCGCCTCAAGCTGATGAAGCCCGAGGCCATCCTCGTGAACACGGCCCGTGGTGAAATCGTCGACGAGGGCGCCCTCGCGAAAATGCTGGAGGCTGGCGAGCTCGGCGGTGCGGGGCTCGACGTGTTCGAGCATGAGCCGGCGGTCAACCCGCGCCTGGTCAAGCTTGCCCGCGCCCACAAGGTCGTGCTTCTGCCGCATATGAGTTCGGCGACGCATGAGGGCCGCATCGAGATGGGCGAAAAGGTGATCGTCAACATCCGCGCGCTCTGGGACGGCCACAAGCCGCCCAACCGCGTCCTGCCGATGATGCTCTGAGAACGGTGGAGGCGTGTTCCCTAGGGCGCGCGCGCCTGGGTGAATTGTCCGGTCTTGCGGAAGCGCCAGAGATAGCTCGGCACGACGGCCTCGATGCTGGATGGCTCGATACCAAGGCCCTGAAGGGTGCGACCCTCGGCAGTGGCAGCGTCGGACACGACATTGTCGCTCTTCAGCAGCGTCACCTGATCGCGCGTCATCATGATCGTGTCGGGCAGGAGGCCAAGCGTCAGCTTGTCGGCCAGCTCGAGCAGGCCGGCCTGCAGCGAGGCAAGGCCCCAGGGCAGGGGAGCCAGCAGGCGCTTGCGGCCCGTGACCTCGCACACATAGCTCAGCAGTTCGCGGAAGGTCTTCACTTCAGGCCCGCCGAGTTCGTAGATGCGCCCGCCGGGGACGATCCCATCGACGGCGCGGGCCAGCGCTTCGGCGACATCGCCCACGAACACCGGCTGGAAGCGCGTTTCGCCCCCGCCGACCAGCGGCAGCACCGGAAGCACGCGCGCCAGCGCCGCGAAGCGGTTGAAGAACCCATCCTCCGGCCCGAAGATGATCGAGGCGCGCATGATGATGGCATCCGGCCGCGCCGCCAGCATCGCGGCTTCGCCCGCCGCCTTGGTCCGGGCATAGGCGGATTGCGACGCTGCGTCCGCACCGATGGCCGACATGTGGATGAGGCGCTCGACGCCGGCCGCCTTCGCGGCCTCCGCGATCGCTTTGGCGCCTTCGGCCTGCACGGCGTCGAAGGTCTGGCGGCCCTGCGGTTGCAGGATGCCGACAAGATTCACCACGATGGTCGATCCGGAAACCGCGCGGGCGACCGATTCAGGGTAGCGCAGATTGGCTTGCACCGCATGAACCTGGCCAACCACCCCGAGCGGCTGCAGATGCCCCGCAAGATCAGGCCGCCGCACGGCGACGCGCACGCGATAGCCGCGCTTCAACAACGCCCGCACCAGATGGCGGCCGACGAAGCCCGACCCGCCAAACACCGTGACCAGCTTGCTCGCGGCTGCATGCGTCATGTCCACCCCGTCCCGCCTCCAGCGTGTCGCCAGCGCTTCCTAGGCGATGGCGCGCGCAAAGAAAAGAAGGTGTTGCGCCGCAACATGCTCCGTCCTTCGGGAGAGGACAACAGGCGGTCATGTCTGAAAGGGAATGGTGCCCAGGAGAGGACTCGAACCTCCACGGCTTTCACCACTGGTACCTGAAACCAGCGCGTCTACCAATTCCGCCACCTGGGCAACGCGGCGCTGTGTATTCAGCGCCCCGCGCGCCGTCAAGCGGAACCTTCGGTGCCGTCGGTTTCCCCAGGATCGGTTCCGGATCGCCATGCGACCACATCGCCCTCCGGCGGCATGGCGCCGGCCGCAACGGCGGCGATGTTGGCGAAGATGCGCCGCACGGTCGGTTCGAAGGTGTCGGCGGCGACGGCGGCAAGATGCGGCGTGACGATCAGGTTGTCGACGGCAAGCAGGGGGCTGTCGGCTGGCAAGGGTTCGGTCTCGAACACATCCGTTGCGGCCGCCAGCAGGTGCCCCGAACGCAGGGCCGCGATCAGGGCAGCCTCGTCCACCACGCCGCCGCGCGCCACATTGACCAGCACGGCGCCAGGCTTCATCAGCGCCAGTTGCGCCGCGCCGATCAGGCCGCGCGTGGCGTCGGTCAGCGGGCAATGCAGGCTGACGACATCTGCTGCCGACAGCAAGTCCGGCAACGCCACCTGCCGCACACCCTCGTTGGCCTGCTCCGCGACGGTCATTTCCGTCTGCCGCGTCACCAGCACGGCGCAGCCGAACCCCGCCAGCAGCCTGCGCACGGCCCGCCCGATAGCGCCATATCCCACCAGCCCGACCGCGCGGCCGCTCAGCAGCCTCGGCGTGTAGGGCATATGGCCGCCGAGCCACTTGCCCGCCTTGAGTTGCGCATGGGCGTGGCCGATATGCCGCAGCGCCGCGATCATCAATCCAACGGTGAATTCCGCCACCGGCAGGGCGTTGCTGCCGGTGGTGCGCGCCACGACGATGCCGCGGCTGCGGGCGGCGGCAAGCGCGATGGCGTCGACGCCGACGCCCCATTTGTGGATCACCTTCAACCGCGGCGCAGCGGCGATCAATTGCTCGTCCACCGGCAGCTGCCCGGTGATGATGGCGTCGGCGTCTGCCACCAGAGCCTCGCGATGTGCGGGGTTGTCGGCGCTTGCGGCCACGAACTCGAGACCCGGCGGCGCCAGGGCCCGGATCGCCGCGATGCGCGCCGGCGGCAGGTGGTCGATCAGCACGACGCGCCAGCATTGAGACGATGTCATGCAGGGCCTCAGATGGTGAAGCGCACGCCAGCGCGCGCATTGCCGCCCGAAATGCCGATCGCGACGCCGTCGGCCCGCCAGCAGGCGGCGCCGGTCATCATGCCGTCCGGCTCGAAGCGGATCAGCCCCATGCCTCCCGCGATCCGCTTGACGCGCGCGATTGCGTGCCCGCGCCGGGCCAGTTCGTCCGCGACCGCCTGAGGATAGCCCGGCTCGAGTTCGACCACGCCGCCTTCCGTCCACAGACGCGGCGCCTCCACCGCCTGCTGCGGCGTCATGCCATGGTCGATCAGGTTGACGATGGCCTGCAGCGCCGAGGGAAAGATGCGCAGGCCTCCCGGCAGGCCAAGCGCGAAGGCAAGCCTGCCATCCGTTGTCGCCATCATCGGAGCCATCGAGGTGAACACCCGCTTGCCGGGCGCGATCGACAGCGCGCGTCCGGGATGCGGGTCGAAATTGAACATGTAGTTGTTGGCGATGAGGCCCGTGCCAGGGATCTCGCGGCAGGCTCCGAACAACCCGTTGAGCGTCTGGGTGGCGGCGACCACGTTGCCGTGCGCATCGGCGATGGTGACATGGGTCGTGTCGGCGCTCTCGCGTTGCGATTCTGGCGGCGGGGCGGCGATGCTGCGGTCCATGCGGATGCGGGAAAAGCCGGCCGCCGCATGCGCCATGCTCGTCAGCTGCTCCACCGGCACGTCGACGAAGGCCGGATCGGCGGTGGCGACGGCGCGGTCCGCGAAGGCGACGCGCATCGCTTCTGCAAGCAAATGCGCAGCGTCGGCGGATGCAAAGCCCATTGCGCCGATGTCCGCATGCGAGAGGATGTTGAGCATCTGCACGATGTGGACGCCCGCTGAGGCCGGCGGTGGCGGGCCGAGGATCGCATGGCCGCGATAGCGGCCGACCACGGGCTCTCGCACCAGCGTGGTCACGGCTTCGAGATCGGAAAGGCTCATCACGCCGCCCTCGCGGCCGAGCGACTCCACCAGCTGCCGCCCCAGTGCCCCGCCATGCAGCAGGGCCGCGCCTTTTGATGCGATGGCCTCGAGCGTCGCCGCCGCCTCCTCCTGGATCAGCCGCGCGCCGGGCGACAACGGTGCGCCGTTTGGCAGGAAGCGCCGGGCCAGCGCCGGGTCGGTGGCGATGTCGGCCCGCATGTCGGCGATGCAGTCGCTCAGATAGGGGCTGACACGAAAGCCGCCCCGCGCCAGCCGGATCGCGGGTGCGATCGCGTCGGCAAGCGGTATCGTGCCGTGCCATTCGAGCGCATCGGACCAGGCCTTGAGCGCCGCTGGGACCGCGACGGCGCGCGCGCCCACCACGTTCAGCCGGTCCTTCGCCTCGCGCGCCGAGGGCAGGTTGCCGCCGAGAGGCTCGAACATGTCGGGCGTGGCTGCCGAGGGCGCCGTCGAGAGCCCGTCGAGGATCAGATGGCGGCCATCGGCGAGCCTGAGGTGCATCAGCCCGCCGCCGAGCGGCCCGACCATCATCGGCTCGACGATGGAGAGCGCGAACAGCGTCGCGACCGTGGCGTCGATGGCGTTGCCGCCTGCAAGCAGCACCTCGGCTCCCGCCGCCGCCGCCATCGGGTGATTGGCGACCACCATGCCGCGCGCGCCCTGCGCCGGCTGCTTTTCGAGAGCGAAGGGGAGCATCAGGCGCGCGAGGGAGGAACAACGTCGAGCATGACGCAGCGTCGCGCGTCTGCACCTGTCTGTCGAGAGCCGGGATGCGGCGGCGCGGTGTGTCGCGCGCCTACCCCATCACGGGAATGGTGAACTCCGGGCCCTTCGCGATGGAGGACGGCCAGCGGCCGGTCACGGTCTTGGTCCTGGTGTAGAAGCGGAAGGCGTCCGGCCCGTGCTGGTTGAGGTCTCCGAAAGCCGAGCGCTTCCAGCCGCCGAAGGTGTGGTAGGCCAGCGGCACCGGGATCGGCACGTTCACGCCCACCATGCCGACCTGCACCTTGGAGGCGAAATCGCGCGCCACATTGCCGTCGCGGGTGAAGATGGCGGTGCCGTTGCCGTAGTCGTGGTCGTTGGTCATCTTCAGCGCCGCGGCATAATCGGCCGCGCGCACCACGGACAGCACCGGGCCGAAGATCTCCTCCTTGTAGATCGTCATGTCGGTGGTGACGTGGTCGAAGAGACAGCCGCCCATGTAGAAGCCGTTTTCGTAGCCCTGCATGGTGAAGCCGCGCCCGTCCACGAGGAGCTTGGCGCCCTCCCTGACGCCGGTCTCGACATATCCCTTGACGCGCTCGAGGTGCTGCCGGGTGACAAGCGGCCCGAAATCCGCCGAGCTGTCGGTCGAGGGACCGACTTTCAGCGATTCCACGCGCGGGATGAGCCGTCTCACCAGCTCGTCCGCGGTCTTTTCGCCGACCGGCACCGCGACCGAGATGGCCATGCAGCGCTCGCCGGCCGCGCCGTAACCTGCGCCGATCAGGGCATCGACGGCCTGGTCCATGTCGGCGTCGGGCATGATGATCATGTGGTTCTTGGCCCCGCCGAAGGCCTGCACGCGCTTGCCCGCAGAGCAGCCCCGCCCGTAGATGTACTGGCCGATCGGCGTCGAGCCGACGAAGCCGATGGCCTGGATGTCCGGGTCGTCGATGATGGCGTCGACGGCCTCCTTGTCGCCATTGACGACGTTGAAGATGCCCGCCGGGAGGCCTGCCTCGATCATCAGCTCGGCCAGCATCATCTGCACGCCGGGGTCGCGCCCGGAGGGCTTGAGGATGAAGGCGTTGCCGCAGGCGATGGCCGGGCCGAGCTTCCACATCGGGATCATCGCGGGGAAGTTGAACGGTGTGATGCCGGCCACGACGCCGAGCGGCTGGCGCATCGAATAGATGTCGATGCCCGGTCCTGCGCTGTCGGTATACTCGCCCTTGAGCAGATGCGGCGCGCCGATGCACATCTCGATGACCTCGACGCCGCGCTGGATGTCGCCCTTGGCGTCGGGAATGGTCTTGCCGTGTTCGCGCGAGAGGCAGTCGGCCAGCCTGTCATTGTCGCGCGCGACGAGTTCGAGGAACTTCATCAGCACGCGGGCGCGCCGCTGCGGGTTGGTGGCGGCCCAGGCTGGCTGCGCGGCCTTGGCGTTGGCGACGGCGGCCGTAAGCTCGGCTTTCGAGGCGAGCGCGACCTTGGCCCGCACCGTCCCGTCCATCGGCTGGAACACGTCACCGAAGCGCCCGGACGTGCCCGGAACATGCTGTCCGCCGATGAAATGGCCGTAGGTGATCATGGCGTGTCCTCCGCTGCCGGCCCGCGCCTCACCCCTCGCGGCGTTGGCCATCGTGATGATGAGCGCATCTAGCATTGCCATATCCGCACGGCCAGTCGTATTCAGGCGGCAAGCCTGTGCACGAATGCCGAGACCAACCCGGCGCATGTGACAACGGGCACAGAAGACGCGCTGGGGAGACGCGGCGGCGATGGAACGCTTCGACTGGGACGATCTGCGCTTCTTTCTGGCGGTGGCAAGGTCCGGCCGGCTCACCTCCGCGGCGCGGCGGCTCGGCGCGGATCACGCCACCGTGTCGCGGCGCATCTCCTCGCTCGAGGCGTCGCTCAAGGCGAAGCTCTTCGAGCGCCGTCCGCAGGGCTATGCACTGACGCTGCATGGCGAGCGCCTGCTGGCCCGTGCCGAGAGCATGGAGACCGACGCCCTCTCGATCCAGAGCGAGATCGGTGGGGCCGACATGGCGCTGTCGGGCGTGGTGCGCGTTGGCGCGCCGGAAGGCGTGGGGTCGGCCTTTCTCGCTCCGCGCCTCGGGCGCTTCATGGCGGCCTCGCCGGGGCTGGAGTTGCAGCTGGTGGCCGTGCCGCGGCTGGTGTCGCTGTCGAAGCGCGAGGCCGACATCGCCATCACATTGGCGCCGCCCAAGGAAGGCAAGATCGTCGCGCGCAAGCTGATCGATTATCGGCTCGGGCTGTTCGCCGCGCCGTCCTATCTGGCGTCTGCGCCGCGGCTGGATACGCCCGACGATCTTCATGCCCATGCCGTCATCGGCTACATCGACGACCTGATCTTCACGCCGGAGCTCGACTATCTCGACGAGGTCTCGCGGGGCCTGCGCGCCCGCTTGCAATCGTCCAGCCTCAATGCCCAGCACGCCATGACCGCTGCTGGCGCCGGCATCTGCGTGCTGCCGCTGTTCATGGCGGGACAGGACGAGCGACTGGTCAGGCTGTTTCCCGATCAGGTCACGGTCGAGCGCTCGTTCTGGCTCGTCGTCCACGCCGACCTGAAGGACGTTGCGCGGGTGCGCACCACGGTCGACTTTCTGGTGCGGGAGGCCAAGGTATCGCGCGCGCTGTTTCAGGGCGGATGATGCGCGCCGCCGTCACACCTGCCAGGGCAGAACGCCTTCGGGCAGGTGCTCCCCCATCCGGTCCAGCAGCAGCATCACGGCGAGGATGACGGCGCTGGCCGAGATCGCGACGGCCGATGCTTCGCCCGCCAGACCGGCCTCCTTGAGGCTGAACAGCACCACGCCAAGCGTCTCCGTTCCCGCCGACCAGAGCAGCGCCGAAACCGTCAGCTCGTTGAAGGCGATGAGAAAGGCGAGCAGCGCGCCGGCCGCGGCGGCAGGGGCGAGAAGCGGAGTGATGATGCCGATGATGATGCGTCGTTCGCTTGCGCCATCGATGCGAGCGGCTTCCTCGTAGTCCGGCGCAATCTGCGCCATGGCGGCCAGCGTGGGCTTCAGCGCGGGTGCCAGGAAGCGCGCCAGATAGGCGAACAGGATGATGAAGGCAGTGCCGTAGAGGCTCACCCCCACCACCGGCAATGGTTTGAGAAAGAGCAGGATGCAGGCGATGGCCAGCACGACGCCGGGCAGCGCATAGGGTGCCTCGATCAGCGCCTCGGCATAGGGCCGGAACCCCATCGCGCGTCGCTCTAGCACATAGGCCACCAGGATGGCCAGCACGAACAGCAGCGCAGCAGCCGTGCCTGCCAGCAGGAACGAGTTGCGGAAGGCACGGATCGTCACGTCCTGTCTCAGCAGAACCTCCGCAAACTTGGCGAGCGTGATGGTGTCCGGCGTTAGCGGCACGCCGAGCGCGGGGCGCAGCGAATCGGCCAGAAGCGACAGGAAGGGCAAGCCGACCTTGAGGGCGAGCAGGGTCCACAGCAGCGCTTCCAGTGCGATGCGCCAGCGGCCGAGCACGATGAAGGGTTGCAGACGCTGGTCGAGGTCCACCGTGACGCTGCGCCCGCGCATCAGCAGCGCCCCGGCCAGCACCCCGACGCCCGCGATCAGCGCCACGATCAGCGCCAGCGCCGCCATGTCCGACAGCACGGTGGGTCCGAAGCTCGACAGCCGGCGGTAGATCAGCGTCGGCAAGGTGAGATAGTTGACCGGCAGGCCCATCAGCGCCGGAATGCCGAAGTTTCCGACACCTGCCACGAAGGCCAGCAGTCCGGCAGCCATCAGCGAGCGCGAGATCAGCGGCACGACCACCGTGCGCACGATCCGCAAGGGCGAGGCGCCATCCACGCGCGCGGCCTCGATCACGCTGCGCGGCACGTAGCGGAGGCCCGCCCAGATGGTGATGGCCACCAGCGGGGCGTGATGCAGCGCCAGCACGAGAATGATGCCCTCGCGCCCCAGGAGCGGATTCGGCGTGCCGGGCCCCGGCGTTAGGCCGAGCGCGGCAAGAACCGGCGAAGTCGGGCCGGCGAGGCTGAGATAGGCCAGCGCCACCACCTGTGGCGCCACCATCAGCGAGAACACGAACAGGAAAGCGAGGACCCGTTTCGCGCGGATATCCGTGAGCGCCACGGTTAGCGCGAAGCCGGCCCCGAGGGCGAGGGCCCCGATGGCCGAGAGCGCCGAGGTCTCAAGGGTGTGACCCATGGCCCTCAGCGCCGTGCGGCTGCCGAAGACCTCGACAAGACCATCGACGGACCATGTTCCGTTAGGCGTCAGCGCCGTCAGAACGAGCCGCCCGAGCGGCAGAGCTCCGAACAGCAACGCCACCCCGGCCAGAAGGATCGTCAGCACCCAGCCGTCACGGCCGGGCCTGACGACAAGGCGCGGCATGAGCCCTCGCCTTGGAGCGGGGCCCGCGAGCGTGCTCAACGACAGACCCCGCCGCGACGCTTCACTGGCCGAAGATGTCGGCGAAGCGCTTGCGCGCGGCCGGCGTGTCGACGAGCGCCTTGGCGGAGTCGAACGGCATCAGCTTGATATCCTCGCGGCGCGGGAAGCCGGCGGGCGGCGCCACGGCCGGATGCGCCGGAATGTAACCCTGCCGGGCGGCCAGCTCCTGGCCTTCGCGCGAGAGCAGGAAATCGACGAAGGCCTTGGCGGCGGTCGGGTTCTTCGTGTTGGCGAGGATGGCGACCGGCTCCGTCACGGCCGAGACACCTTCGACCGGCGCAACGAACTCGACCGGTGCACCCTTGGCCTTCTCGCGGATCGGCATGAAATCGACGATCATGCCGTAAAGCTTCTCGCCCGTCGCCACCTGGCGGAGAATGTCACCGTTGGCGCCTCCGGCGAGCGCGCCGTTCTGCTGCAGCTGTTCGTAGTAGCGCCAGCCGCCGGGAAGATTGCCGGTCAGCGTCAGCGCATGGATCATCGCGGCGCCGGAGTTCAGCGGCGAGGGCATGACGACCTGCCCTTTTGCCTCGGGTTTCGTCAGGTCGAACCACGAGGTCGGCTTCATCGTCGCGCGGGTGTTGTAGACGATGCCGGTGGTGATCAGCTTGGTCGAGAACCAGAACTTCTGCGGGTCGTGCACGCCGGCGGCAAAGGCCGAGACGTCGGCGTCCGGATGCGGCATCAGCCGCTTCTCGGCCTTCAGTTGCTCCATGGTGACGCCGTCGGCGATCAGCAGCAGATCAGCCTGCGGCTGGCCAGCCTGGAACTCGGCCTGCAGCTTGGCAAGGATGCGCGGCGTGCCATCGCGCACGAAGCTGATCTCGACCTTCGGATGCTTGGCCTTGAAGGCGTCGATGGTCTGCTGCGCGTCGGTGTTGGGCTGGCTGGTGTAGAGCACCAGCTTGCCCTCGACCGCCATAGCGGGCGATGCGGCCGGAAGCGCGGCGAATACAGCGGCGGTGGCGAGCAGGGCGCGACGAGACAGCATGGGGGATCCTTTCGGGACACGGCTCTTGTCGTGCCGGCTATGCGAAGTTCGTGACACCTGCGTGACTTCGTAGCGCGCAGCTGGGTGCTTGCCCTTCCCGCCGCGTCGATGAGCGCTATGCTTGCGCAGCGTCTCGTCTGCAACAGATCGGCAATGGCGGGAGAAAAGGGAAACCGGAAACAGGGTAAAGAGGCCATGACTGCGCAGGATCTGGCGGCCGCCGCCACGGCTGACGCCGCTCTCGGCTCGAAGCTCGCCCAGCTGGCGAGCATGACGACCATTGTGGCCGACACCGGCGACATCGATGCCGTGCGCCGGTTGAAGCCGGTCGATTGCACCACCAATCCCACGCTGATCCTCAAGGCTGCCCAGAATCCGGCCTATGCGGACCTTGTCGATGAGGCGATCGCCTGGGGGGCGCGTCAGGCAGGCGGGCTGGAAGCGCGCGCCGAGGCGGTGTGCGACCGGCTCGCCGTGACCTTCGGGGCGGAGCTGGCCAAGCTGGTGCCCGGCCGCGTCTCGACTGAGGTGGATGCGGATCTGTCCTTCGATGCTCAGGCCTCGCTGGCGAAGGCAAGAGCGCTGATCGCAGACTATGCCAGCCGCGGCGTCGATCGCAAACGCGTCCTCATCAAGCTCGCATCGACCTGGGAAGGCATCCAGGCCGCCGAAGTGCTCCAGCGGGAGGGCATCGACTGCAACCTGACGCTGCTGTTTGCCTTGCCGCAGGCTGTCGCGTGCGCCCACGCCGGGGTTTTCCTGATCTCCCCCTTCGTGGGCCGCATCCTCGACTGGCATGTCAAGGCCGGGGGCGGACCGTATACGCCGGAGACCGATCCCGGGGTCGTCTCCGTGAGACGCATCTATGCGGCCTACAAGGCGGCTGGTGTGCCGACGGTGGTGATGGGCGCCTCGTTCCGCAACATCGGCGAGATCGAGGCCCTCGCCGGGTGCGACCGATTGACCATCGCGCCCGCTCTGCTGGACGAACTTGCAGCCGCCAATGGTCCGCTGCCGCGCCGTCTCCACCCGGCCTGGACCGAGGGCGCGCCGTCCCTGGACGCGCTTGACGAAAAGGCCTTCCGCTTCGCGCTCAACGAGGACGCGATGGCCACCGAGAAGCTTGCCGAAGGCATTCGCGGTTTCGTCAAGGATCTGCGGGCGTTGCGGGCGCTGGTGTCGAACCGGCTGGCGGCCTGAACGCGGCGCGATGCTGCAACGAAAAACCCCGCCGGCGGGGCTGGCGGGGCTGGAGACTGTCGGGAGACCGGCAGGTTCCGCTCAGTTGAGCTTCGCCTTGACCTCCGCGAGGCTGCTGGTCAGCAGATCCGCGCCGGCCTTGCCGCTCATCCGTTCGCGCAGAACCACCTCGGCAGCTTTGGCAGCGGCATCGGCTGCAGCGGCCCGGACCTCGGCAGCGGCCTGAGCCTCCGCCTGGGCGATCTTCAATTCGGCAGCCTTGGTGCGACGCGCGACAAAGTCGTTCATCTTGCTTTCGGCTTCCTTCGCCATGCGCTCGGCGTCCTCGCGCGCCGCGGCCACGATGGCCTCGGCCTCGGTCTCGGCGGCCTTGCGCTTGCTTTCGAACTCGGCAAGCAGCCTTTCTGCGTCCTCGCGCAGCCGGCGGGCCTCGGCGAGTTCGCTGGCAATCTTCTCGGCGCGGCGATCGAGAGCGTTCAGCACCATCGTATGAACGCCAAACTTCCAGAGAAGCGCGATGAAGATGATGAGGCCGACAGCAATCCAGACCGTGCTGTTCTCGAGCATGACCGGACCTCCTCAGCCCTTCAGGACAGAATTGACCGCTGCATCGACCGAAGTCTTTGCGATGGTGCCACCGGAAAGCCGCTCGACGATCGCGCAAGCCGCTTCGCTGGCGATGTCGGCGACGCTGCCCATCGCCTTCGCCTTCGTCTCGGCAATCTGAGCCTCAGCGGCGGCAAGTCGGGCGGCGAGGTCTGCCTCGAGAGCCTTGCGGCGGGCCTCGATGGCGGCATTCACCTCGTCGCGTTGTCTTTGTCCGATCGCCTGGGCCCTTGCCTTGGCTTCGGCGAGCGCCTTCTCATAGGCCTCGCCAGCGGCTTCGGCCTTGGCCTTGGCGGCCGCAGCATCATCGAGATCCTTGGCGATGCGCGAGGCGCGCCCCTCGATGGCTTCCCCGAGTCGCGGCGCAAAGAGTCTCGAGACGAGCCAATAGAGGAGACCGAAGAAGATCGCGAGCCAGAGCAGTTGCGAAGGGTAGGTTTCGGTCTTGAACGGGGGGAAGCCCGCCCCCTCTGCGGGACCGCTGGGGGCGACTGTCCCGGTTTTGGTCTGCGATGCCATGTCAAGCTGCCTTCATCTCCGGGTCAGACCCTGTCGGCCCGGCTGGCCCGTCCGTCGTGATGCGCCACTGCGTAACGTCGGACGCCTCGATTGACGAGGCGGGCCAGCGTAAGAGTGGCGTAACGCGATCAGCGGAACAGCATCAGCAGCGCGACGACGAGCGAGAAGATGCCGAGGCCTTCCGCCAGCGCGGCGCCGACGAAGGCGCGGCCGAACTGGCTGTCGGCAGCCGACGGGTTGCGCAGCGCGCCCGACAGGAAGTTGCCGAAGATGTTGCCGACGGCGAGGGCTGCAAGACCCATTCCGAGGCAGGCGAGGCCAGCGCCGATCAGCGCAGCGGCGGAAGCGTCCATGTGAGTGCTCCTTGACGAGGTTGATTTGGACGGGGGAGGAACCGGAACCTGATCTGTCAGTGTCCGGGATGAAGGGCGTCGTTGAGATACACGCAGGCCAGGATGGTGAAGACATAGGCCTGCAGGAACGCAACGAGGAACTCGAAGGCTGTCAGCGCAACGATCATGCTGAGCGGCAGGACTGCGCCGATAGCGCCGAGAAAGCCCAGTCCGCCCATTGTGACGACAAAGCCGCCGAACACCTTGAGGGCAATGTGCCCCCCAAGCATGTTCGCGAAAAGCCGCATCGCCAGCGAGATCGGGCGGGACAGGAAGGAGATCACCTCGATCACGATGAGGAACGGCACAAGCAGTGCCGGCGCGCCATGCGGCACGAACAGGTTGAAGAACCCCATGCCATGCCTGCTGATCCCGATGATGATCACCGCGAGAAAGACGATCATTGCCAGCGCAAAGGTGACGATGATCTGGCTGGTGACAGTGAACGAACCCGGCAACATGCCGAGGAAGTTTGCCACCAGAACGAACAGGAACAGCGAGAACACCAGCGGAAAATACTGCATGCCTTCCTTGCCGGCCGCGCTTTTCAGCGTGCCCGCGACGAACTCGTAGATCATCTCCGCGAAGGCCTGCATCCGGCCGGGGATCAGCGAGCGCTGGGAGGTCGCCATCATCATGAAGCCGCCGATGACGGGGACGGCGATGAGCATGAACAGCGCTGAGTTGGTGAAGGCGATCTCGGCGCCGCCAATCTTGCAGAAGGACACGATCGGCGTGATCTCACACTGCTCAAGCGGGCTGGCCATGGCGCCACGCTCTCGCGTTCGCCCATATCTCTGTCGCCTGCCCGCGGCGCCGCAGCGCTGCGGCCGCGTCGGTGTTTGCGTGGCGCGCTGCCGATTC
>CAZDUL010000050.1:0-14318 GCA_964508635.1 uncultured Allobosea sp.
CGGGTCCGCGGGGCCGACCCCGGGGGGCGGACCGCGCGCCTCGACCCCAGCCTGCCGCGCCGGCCCGGCCAGCCGGCGAACGCCCTCGAAGGCCGGCTCTGGAGCGAGCTGATCGGAACGCTGCTGGCCGACGGCACACCGACCGACGGCGTGGCGCCTACAGGCCTCGCTGCGGCCGTGCTGAGGGATCGCACCTTCGCGAACCAGCCGACGCTCTGGCGGCTGGCGACGCGGGATGAAACCAACGGCGCCCAGGCCTATGCCGGCCAGGTTTCAGGTCTGCCGGTACGCGACCCTAGCAAGCGGTTCCTCGGCCATCGTGGCTTCATCCTGATCGACACGACCGAGAGGCTGGCGTTCCCGGCCGCCGGCCCCGACACGGCGAAGGGGCCGGAGCCGGGATCCGATGCCGTCGCCGGGAGCCCTGCCACGCCTGCGCCCCCCGCAGGCGAGGTCTCCGGCCCCGTCGTCGCGCCCAATCCCGGGGCAACCATCATGCCGCTTCGCCAGCGCGACCCATCCGCCGCAACCGCCGCCCCGGCAGCCGACGTGCGCCCGGGCATCACCGCCCCGGCCAGCCGCGCCAGCCGCATCGAGGCGGAGCTGGCGCCCCGCCCGGGAGCGACCTCGCCGCCGCTGATGCTCAGTCTCAGCGAACGCAACGCCTTCCGCGAGATCGCGCGGGCTCTGGGCGCCCGCTTCGACGAGACCGGCCAGCACGACGAGAGCGCGCAGGACGATGGCACGCACCGCGATCATGCCTCCGCTGATCCGCAGCGGATCGATGGCCCGGACAGCGCTGCCCGTGTTGACACCGCTGCGGACGAAACGCGCACGGACGCGGACATGCGCATCGACAGCGGCACGGCCCCGATCCACGCATCGGATGAGCTGACACAGGTGCCGGTCCCCACCCCGGATGAGCATCATCACGGGTTCCGGAACGAGGCCCCTCACGCAATGCCTCCCGCAAGGGATCGGGCCGCTCTCCGCAGCGCGGATGAAGCAGTCTCGGCGACAGATGGAACCGTCGCCACCCCGCCGATGCAGCCGGACGCCGGGCGGCCGGACGCTGCCGTGCCCGCGAACATTTGCGATCGCGATGGCGATCGGGAGGCCGTCACGGACCCGGCGGCGGCTGCGATCCCGGCGCGCCACGCCGATACCCTGCCCGCAGCAGCCGGGCCGTCCGGCGCCGCAAAGGGACAGCGCGACAGCGAGGCGATCTCGAAATGCGACAGCGGGACCATCGTACGCCTGGTGCCGCCGCCGCGCCCGGACCCGTATCAGGAGCTTGTGGATCGCCTGCCCATGGGCGTGCTGGTGATGCGCGAAGGCCGGGCGCTGTTCGCCAACCGCACCCTGCTGGACCTGACCGGCCACGACAGCGTCGCGGACCTCAACGACAGCGGCGTCGATCGGCTGTTCGAGGGCGGCGCGCAGCCCGACGGTTCGCTGGCGGGAGGCGTGGTGAGGCTGCGCACCCGCGACGGCGAGACGGAAGCGGTCGATGCGCGCCTCTCGCGCATCACCTTCGCCGGTGAGCCCGCGATGCTGGTGGCGTTCCGGCGCGCCGTCGAGACGGTCGAGGCTGCGCAGGTCGAAGCGGTGCGCCTCGACGCGGCGCGCGCCGAGCAGAAGGCCCGGGAACTCGCCGCCATCCTCGACACGGCGACTGACGGGGTGCTGACGCTCGACAGCCAGGGCCGGCTGCTCTCGCTCAACCGCTCGGCCGAGGCGCTGTTCGGCTACGACCAGCGCGAGGTCATCGGCGAGAACTTCACGTTGCTTCTCGCGCCGGAAAGCCACCTCACCGCTCTGGATTACCTCGAAGGGCTGAAAGGCGGCGGGGTCGCCTCGCTGCTCAACGACGGGCGCGAGGTGATCGGGCGCGTGCGCCAGGGCGGCCGCATCCCGCTTTCGATGACGATGGGGCGCGTATCGGACGCCCCCGAGCGGAAGTTCTCCGTCGTGCTGCGCGACATGACCGCCTGGAAGCGCGCCGAAAGCGATCTGGTCGAGGCAAGGCGCGTGGCCGAGCGCGCCAGCGACCAGAAATCCGAGGTGCTCGCCAAGATCAGCCACGAGATCCGCACGCCGCTCAACGCCATCATCGGCTTCACGGAGGTGATGTCTCAAGAACGCTTCGGCCCCATCGGCAACGAACGCTACAAGGAATACCTGCAGGACATCCACCAGTCCGGCGCCTATCTCATCAGCCTCGTCAACGACCTGCTCGATCTCGCCAAGATCGAGGCAGGCCGCATGGAGATGAGCTTCGCGGCGGTCAATCTGAACGAGCTCATCCAGCAGACGGTGTCGATGATGCAGTCCGAAGCCAGCCGCCAGCGCGTCGTGCTGCGCACGGGCCTGCATCCGCGCCTGCCGCCGGTGGTGGCCGACGAACGTTCCCTGCGCCAGATCGTGCTGAACCTGCTGTCCAACGCCATCAAGTTCACAGACCCCGGCGGGCAGGTCATCATCTCGACGAAGCTCGGCGATCGCGGCGAGCTGGCGCTCAGCGTGCGCGACACCGGCATCGGAATGACCGAAAAGGAGCTCCAGCAGGCGCTGGAGCCGTTCCGGCAGGTCTCCGCCACGCGGCGCGGGAATGGCACCGGCCTTGGCCTGCCGATCACCAAGGCGCTGGTGGAGGCCAACAAGGGCGCGCTCGCCATCTCCTCGGCCCGCAACGAGGGCACGCTTGTCGAGGTCACCTTCCCGCCGCAGCGCGTGCTGGCGAGCTGAACGCCGGCGAGCCGATCACCGCTCCGTCAGGTCGATCTCCACCACGACCGGGCAATGGTCCGAGGCCTTCGGCCGGTCCCAGCCCACGCGCGGATAGCGGTCGGTTCGCGTGCTGAGATACGCGATCGAGCGGTCCGGTTCGCGCGGATCGAGCGGCACGCGATAGGGCTGGCCGCGGCGCACGATGCGGACCGGTGCTGCCGGGTTCGCGGCCGCAAGGGCCGGCGACAGGAGCACGCCGTCGAGCGGCATGTGCTGTTCGCGCAACCGTCCTTCGGAGTCGCTCCACCAGCGGCGGAAGTGCGTCCAGCGCTCCTGCGCCGACAACGTGGCCATGGGATCGACCGCGAAGCGGTCTGTCAGCGGCTCGATGCCGCTTTCGCCTTCATCCTCGATGCATCCGAGCGGACCGATGCCATAGCGGAAGCCGTTGAAATCGCCCGCGATCACCCAGTTCGCATCGCGCCAGCCGGCGCCGAAGCGGCGCTTGACCAGCCGCGTGACGGCCAGCGCCTCGGCGCGGCGCAGCGGCAGGGTGGCGGCGCGGCCATCATCCGAGCCGTTGTTCATCGATTTGAAGTGGCAGATGAACAGCGTCAGGTCACGCCGGCCGAGGTCGAGATCGACCATCAGGCAGTCGCGCACGAACACCCGGCTGTCGGGCTTCAGTCCCATCTGCGCAAGATCGCGGCTCCAGACATCGAGCGAGGCGAAGGTTTCCTCGGCGTGGCTCACGC
The DNA here is from genome assembly GCA_964508635.1 of uncultured Allobosea sp. Classification (GTDB taxonomy): domain Bacteria; phylum Pseudomonadota; class Alphaproteobacteria; order Rhizobiales; family Beijerinckiaceae; genus Allobosea. Next base: position 3,486 of record CAZDUL010000050.1, read on the forward strand.
TGCGCACGCCTGACGGGTGCACCAGGTCGCGCCGCGCCGCGAAGGCGACCTCGATGCCGCGGCGGTCATTGCCGGGCCGCAAGGCAAAATGTCCGAAGCGCGTATCGCTGACGCGGTGCACGTAATTGGCGAAGAAGGCCTGGAGGCTGGCCAGCGAATCGACCTCCTGCAGGCACCAGATGTCCGCCTCGCCCTCTGCCAGGGCGAGCGCCGTCATCTGGCGCTTGTCATCCTCCAGCGCCACGGTGAGCGACCGCTCGATCGCCGCCCGCTCCTGCGCGATGGGGAAATGGAACAGCGACATCGCCGCGCTGGCGTCGCCAGCCAGCCCCTTGTCGCCGAACCGGTGGCGGGTGATCAGGTTCTCGACATTGAAGGCGCCGATCCTGAGCTTCACGGCACCCCCCAGCGCAGCCCTTCAGCGATAGCCGAAACGCGCCTTGGTGGCGTTGATCTGCCGGATGGCGGCGGCCTCGTTGCCGGCGGCGCAGGCGGCCCTCGCCTGCGCGATCTCCGCGCTGACCCGATCATAGACCGGGCGCGTGGTGTGGCCCGTGGCGATGTCGTTGTCCATGACGGCCTGGAAGCGCGCCACCTCGCCGGCGCAGCCCGACCCTTGCGGCATCGCGAAGGTGTTCGGCGTCACGCCGGGAGCCGCGCTCGATGGCGGAGGCGCGGGCGGAGGCCCGGATGTTGTCGTGCAGGCGCAAAGCCCGAGGGCGACGGCGGCGAAAAGGGGAATCACGGCGCGCATGGAAGCATCTCCTGCGCGTTTCATCCGCGAGCAGGCCGGCCGGCGTCAAGCGGCGCAGCGAGTCATCTGCGCAGACGATGGTGCTGATGGAGAGGATTGAACTCTCGACCTCTCCCTTACCAAGGGAGTGCTCTACCACTGAGCTACATCAGCGACCGGGGCGTCGTCCGGCGACGGGCTGAGGGTCGATAATCGAAGGGCCACGTCAAATCAACCCACCGCAGGCCGAGGGCGCGTTCACCACCAGCTCCTGCCGGACGGCAGCGCCTCGAGGCCCAGATGCGCCGCCACGCTCTGGCCGATATCGGCGAAGCTGGAGCGCAGGCCGATGGCGCGCGGTGCGATGTCCGGCCCGTAGCCCAGAACGGGCACGTTTTCCCGCGTGTGGTCCGTGCCGCGCCAGGTCGGGTCGTTGCCGTGGTCGGCGGTGATCACGACGAGATCGCCGGGCTTCAGCGTCGCCTCGATCTCCGGCCAGCGGCGGTCGAAGGCCTCGAGACAGGCCGCATAACCCGCCACATCGCGGCGATGTCCGAAGTCCGTGTCGAAATCGACGAGGTTGACGAAGATGAAGCCGCCGTCGGGCAGTGCGCGCATCGCCTCCACGGCCATGGCGACATGCTCGTCATTGGAGGCGCCCTTGCGCTCCTCGCCCGTGGCGCGATGGGCGAAGATGTCGCCGATCTTGCCGATCGTGACGACGGGGCGGCCTGCCTCGGCGGCGCGGTCGAGAATGGTGGCGTTCGGCGGCGTCACGGCGTAGTCCTTGCGGTTGGCCGTGCGGGTGAAGCCGGCTTCGGCCGAGCCGACGAAGGGGCGCGCGATGACCCGGCCGATGTTGAGCGGATCGACCAGCCGCCGCGCGATCCGGCACAGCGCGTAGAGTCGCTCCAGCCCGAAATGCTCCTCATGGGCCGCGATCTGCAGCACGCTGTCGACGGAGGTGTAGACGATGGGCTTGCCGGTGCGAACATGTTCGGCACCGAGCCGCTCGATGATGGCGACGCCCGAGGCGTGGCAATCGCCGAGGATGCCGGGAAGACCGCCCTCCTCGACCAGCGCCGCCACCAGCTCCGGCGGGAAGGCGGGTACCGTCTGCGGGAAATAGCCCCAGGCGAACGGCACCGGGCAGCCCGCGAGCTCCCAGTGGCCGGAGGGCGTGTCCTTGCCCTGGCTCACCTCCCGGGCCGCGCCGTGCAGGCCGCGCGGCTTCACAGGCCGTGGCATGCGCGCGAGCCAGGTGCCGGTGGAGGCATGGCAGGCCTGTGGCAGGCCGAGCGCGGCGAGGTTCGGCATGTGAAGAGGGCCCGAGCGCAACGACTCGCGCGCGCCCTCGCCGGCCGCGCAGGCGGCGGCGATGTGGCCGAGCGTGTCGGAACCCGCATCGCCATAGGCTGCGGCGTCGGCCGCACCGCCGCAACCGACCGAATCGAGCACGATGATCATGGCGCGAGGCATGCGAACTCCTGAGAGAAAAAGCATGATCGACCCATAGCGCGCACGCGCCGGGCTCAGTCCCTGACAGCGTGCGCCGCGGCGGGGGCGTCGAGGTTGAACGCGGCGGCGAACAGCGCACGGGCGTAGTCCGTTCGCGGCGCGGCGAAGATCGCGTCGCCCTCGCCCTCCTCCACCACCTGTCCGTTCTGCATCACCAGAACGCGGTGCGCGAGGGCGCGGACAACCTTCAGGTCATGGCTGATGAACATGTAGGCGAGCTTGCGCCGCTGCTGCAACGCCCGCAACAGCTCGACGATCTGCGCCTGCACGCTCATGTCCAGCGCCGAGGTGGGCTCGTCGAGCACGACGAAGGATGGCTCCAGCGCCATGGCGCGAGCAATGGCGATCCGCTGGCGCTGCCCGCCGGAAAACTCGTGCGGATAGCGGTCCATGGTGGAGGGATCGAGCCCGACATCGGCAAGCGCGCGCGCCACGATCTCGCGCCGCGCCTCCCAGGAGAGGCCGCGATGCTGGACGGTGAGACCCTCCTCAACGATCTGCGCCACCGACATCCGCGGGCTGAGCGAACCGTAGGGGTCCTGGAACACGACCTGCATCTGCCGGCGCAATGGCCTGAGCGCCTTCGACTTCAGCCCCTGGATGTTCTGGCCGAGGAACAGGACGGGCCCCTCCGAGGCGATCAGGCGCAGGATGGCGAGCCCGAGCGTGGTCTTGCCAGAGCCCGATTCGCCCACGACGCCCAGCGTCTCGCCCCGGCGCAGCGCGATCGACACCCCGTCCACCGCCTTCACATGCCCGACCGTGCGCCTGAGGAAGCCGCGCCTGATCGGAAACCAGATCCTCATCGGCCCGGCTTCGAGGATGGTGGGGGCATCCGGCGGCGGCGGTTCGGGGCGGCCCTTCGGCTCCGCGGCCAGCAGCCGTTGCGTATAGGCGTGCTGCGGGTTTGCGAACACCTCGGCCACCGGGCCGCTCTCGACGATCCGGCCCTTGAGCATCACAGCCACGTCGTCTGCCAGGCGACGCACGATGCCGAGGTCATGCGTGATGAACAGCATGGCCATGCCGAGCCGCTGCTGCAGCTCCTTGAGCAGTTTCAGGATCTGCGCCTGCACGGTGACGTCGAGCGCGGTCGTCGGCTCGTCGGCGATCAGCAGCTTCGGCTCGTTGGCGAGCGCCATGGCGATCATCACGCGCTGGCGCTGCCCGCCGGAGAGCTGGTGCGGGAAGGCGTCGAGCCGCTCGGCCGCGTTGCGGATGCCGACCAGATCGAGCAGCTCCAGGGTGCGCCGGCGTGCCGGTTCGCCGGTCAGGCCCTTGTGCAGTTCGAGGATCTCGCCGATCTGCCGCGCCACGGTGTGCAGCGGGTTGAGCGAGGTCATCGGCTCCTGGAACACCATGGTGATGTCGTTGCCGCGCACCTTTCTGAGGTCGTCCTCGCTCGCGGCAAGAAGATCGCGGCCCTCGAACAGCACCCGTCCCGACGGGTGCGAGGCCGGTGGGTAGGTCAGAAGCTTGAGGACCGACAGGGCCGACACCGACTTGCCCGAGCCCGACTCACCAACCAGCGCCAGCGTCCGGCCCTGACCGAGCGCGAACGAGACCTTGTCGACCGCCAACGTGGTGCTGCCGCCTTGCGTGAAGGCGACGGAGAGATCCTCGACCTGAAGCAGGGGCGCGGTCACGCGAAGGTCTTTCTCGGATCGAAGGCGTCGCGCACCGCCTCGCCGATGAACACCAGCAGCGAGAGCATGAGCGAGATGATGAGGAAGCCGGACAGGCCGAGCCAGGGCGCCTGAAGGTTGTTCTTGCCTTGCGCCAGCAGCTCGCCCAGCGAGGGCGAACCCGGCGGCAGGCCGAAGCCGAGGAAATCGAGCGAGGTCAGCGTCGTGATCGAGCCGTTGAGAACGAAGGGCAGGAAGGTCAGCGTCGCCACCATGGCGTTGGGCAGGAGGTGCTTGACCATGATGGCGGTGTTGGACAGCCCCAGCGCCCGCGCCGCGCGGACATATTCGAAGTTGCGCGCCCTGAGGAACTCGGCGCGCACCACGCCGACCAGCGCAACCCACGAGAACAGCAGCAGGATGCCGAGCAGCACGAAGAAGCTCGGCGTGATCACCGACGAGACGATGATGAGCAGGTAAAGCGCGGGGACCGAGGTCCAGATCTCGATCACCCGCTGGAAGATCAGGTCCGTCCAGCCGCCGAAATAGCCCTGCACGGCGCCGGCAGCGATGCCGATCACCGACGAGATCAGCGTCAGCGTCAGCCCGAACAGCACGGAGAGGCGAAAGCCGTAGATCACCCGTGCCAGCACGTCGCGGCCCTGATCGTCGGTGCCGAGCCAGTTCCATTCGATGTCGCGGCAGCCCGTGCCGCCGACCTTCTGCGCCTGCGCGCGGCATTGCTCGTCCGCCAGCAGCCAGGTGGGCGGCGATGGCGCGGGCACGGGAAGGTCGAGGTTGTGCGTCGCATAGGAGAAGCGGATCGGCGGCCAGATGGCGAAGCCGTTCTCGGCGATCTCCTTCTGGATGACGGGATCGCGATAGTCGGTGCGGGCGAGGAAGCCGCCGAACTTCTCCTCCGGATAGTCCACCACCAGCGGAAACAGCCATTCGCCCTTGTAGTGGGCCACGATCGGGCGGTCGTTCGCCAGCACCTCGGCGAACAGCGTCACCCCGAACAGCGCCATGAAGATCACGAAGGACCAGTAGCCGCGCCGGTTTGCGCGGAAGTTCGACAGCCTTCGCCGGTTGAGCGGCGACAGCCAGGGCCGTTTCGGCGCTGCTGGCTGGGCGGCAGAAACCGGGGCGGTGCGCGCATCCATGCCGTCACACCTCCCGCGATTCGAAGTCGATGCGGGGATCGACCCACGTGTACATGAGATCCGAGATGAGATGCGTCACCAGCCCGACCAGCGAGAAGATGTAGAGGGTTGCGAACACCACGGGATAATCCCGGTTGACGATCGCCTCGAACGAGAGAAGCCCGAGCCCATCGAGCGAGAAGATCGTCTCGATCAGCAGCGAGCCGGTGAACAGGGCCCCGATGAAGGCACCGGGAAAGCCCGCGATGATGATCAGCATCGCATTGCGGAAGACATGGCCGTAAAGCACGCGGGACTCGCTCAGCCCCTTCATCCGCGCCGTCAGCACGTATTGCTTGCGCACCTCGTCGAGGAACGAGTTCTTGGTGAGCAGCGTCGTGGTGGCGAACACGCCGATGGCCAGCGCCGTCACCGGCAGCGTGATATGCCAGAGATAGTCGAGGATGCGCTGTGGCCAGGGCATCTGCGCCCACCCGTCCGAGGTCAGCCCGCGCAACGGGAAGACCTGCAGGAACGAGCCGCCGGCGAACAGCACGATCAGCAGCACGCCGAACAGGAAGCCGGGGATCGCATAGCCGACGATGACCACGGCAGAGGTCCAGACGTCGAAGCGCGAGCCGTCCCGCACGGCCTTGCGGATGCCAAGCGGGATCGACACCGCATAGCCGATCAGCAGCACCCACAGTCCCAGCGAGATCGAGACCGGCAGCTTCTCGATGATGAGATTGATCACCGACTGGTCGCGGAAATAGCTCCTGCCGAAATCGAAGGTGGCGTAATCCGCCAGCATCTTGACGAACCGCTCGTGCGCCGGCCGGTCGAAGCCGAACTGCCGCTCCAGCTCCTTGATGAACTGGGGATCGAGGCCCTGCGCGCCGCGATAGGCCGACGTGATCTCGGCAGCCGCGCTGCCGGCGACCGCACCCGAAAGATCGGCGCCACCTCCGCCGAGGCGATCCGACATGCCCGACGCCTGCCCCTGAAGCTGCGCGATGATGCGCTCGACCGGCCCGCCCGGCGCAAACTGCACGATCACGAACGAGATCAGCATGATGCCGAACAGGGTCGGGATCATCAGCAGCAAGCGGCGGGCGATATAGGCAAGCATTGCTGTCCTTCAGGCCCGACCGATCCGGCGCGCCTTCTCCGGGTTGAACCACCAGGTGGCCGGGGCTCCCTCGCCGAACCGGGGCTGCCTCGTCGGGCGCTCGTACATGTCCCAGTAGGCGAGCCACACGGTCGGAGCATGCCACATCGGGATCCAGTAGCGCCCGGCGCGGAACACCCGGTCGAGCGCCCGGCAGGCCACCACGACCTCGGCATAGGATTGGGCTTTCGAGATCTGCTCCAGCAGCGCGTCGATGACCGGGTCTGCGATGCCGGCATAGTTGCGCGAGCCGTTGGTGCGCGCGGCTTCCGACGACATCACCAGCTTCAGGCTGTCTCCCGGAATGGGCGAACCGCCGAGCGCGAGGCTCACGATATCGAAATCGAAGGTGTTGGTGCGGTTCTGGTATTGCGCGGGATCGACCGTGCGCAGCCGGCCCTCGATGCCCAGACGCTTGAGATTCGCGATGAAGGGCTGGGTATGCGGATGCAAGGCGGGGCTTGAGTCGAGGAACTCGATCTCGAAGGGCTGGCCGTTCGGCAGACGCAGCACGGAGCCGTCGCGCCGGCAGCCGGCCGCCAGCAGGAGCTCGTTGGCGCGACGCAGCAGCGCCCGGTCGTTGCCCGACCCGTCCGAGACCGGCGGCGTCCAGGGCTCGCCGAACACCTCCGCCGGAAGGCTGGCCCGGAACGGCTCCAGCAGCGCCAGCTCGCCCGCCGACGGCACACCGACCGCCTTCTTGTCCGAGTTCTCGAAGAACGACACCGTGCGCGCCCGCGCGCCGAACATGATGTTGCGGTTCGTCCACTCGAAATCGAAGCAAAGGTTCAGCGCCTCGCGGATGCGCCGGTCCCTGAACATCTCGCGCCGCGTGTTGAAATACCACCCTTGCGAGGCCGTTGGCGCGGTGCGAGGCAGCTCCTCGCGTTTCACGCGGCCGTCGCGGATGGCGGGGAAATCATAGCCCGTCGCCCACAGCCGCGCCGTGAACTCCTCCTGGAAGGTGATCTGCCCCGCCTTGAACGCCTCGAAGGCGACGTTGCGGTCGCGGAAATACTCGTAGCGGATGCGATCGAAGTTGTTCAGGCCGCGGTTCACCGGCAGATCGCGCCCCCAGTAGTCGGGGACGCGGTCATACTCCATGAAGCGGCCCTGTTCGAAGCGGCCCATGCGATAGGGCCCCGAGCCCAGGATCGGCTCGAGGATCTGCGCCTCGAAATCGCGCCCCTCCCAGAACTTGCGCGAGAACACGCTGAGCGAACCGACCAGCAGGTGGAGGTCGCGGCTGCGCCGCGGCGTCAGCGTCGCCGTGACGGTGTGCGCGTCATCCGCCGTGACGCTCTCCAGTTCGCGCAGCAGCAGCCTGTAGGAGGAATGCCCGCGCGTCTTGATGGTCATCATCGAGAAGGCGACATCCTCGGCCGTCACCGGCGAGCCGTCATGGAAGCGCGCTTCGGGCCGCAGCCTGAAGCGGTAACGCAGGCGATCCGGCGAGATCAGGATCGAATGGGCGAGCAGGCCGTAGGCCGTCAACGGCTCGTCGGCATGGCTGGTGACGAGGCTGTCGAAGATCAGCTCGGTGCCGCCGACGCCGTCGCCCCGGTCAACAAAGGAGTTCAGCGTGTTGAAGGTGTCGAAGCTCTGGTTGCCGCCGCCTTGTCTGAGCTGGATGGTGACGAAGCCGCCCTTCGGCGCGTCCGGGTTGACATAGGCGAAGTGCCGGAAATCCCTGGGCAGCCCCAGTTCCCCGAACACCGAAAGCCCGTGGGCCTCTGTCCAGTTGTCGTCGGCGTAGGCGCGCCGCAGACGACCCGGCGCGGCCATCGCGGCCCCGCCCGCCAGACCGGTTCCGAGCGCGCCGCGACGGGTCACGCTGCGCCCGGACCTGCCAATGCGCCGCACCATGCCACACCTCCCGGCCGCGCCCGAAGGCGGCGGCGCCGAATCGATCCTTCGTCAGGTTGTCCCGCATCCGGGGCCACCTGCGCAACCTGCTACCACGGCGAGAGCAGGTCGAGACGCAAGCGGCCCGGCGGGTCTGCGGCGCGACATCCTGCTGCGGAGCGCCACCCGGAATTGTCCGCGCCCGAGCGATCGGCAGTCAGCCGCGCTCGGGCCGCCCGGCAGCGACGCCGGCCGCCTCAGCGCAGCGTCTTCAGGTAGGCGATGATGTCGGCGCGCTGGTCCGCGCGGCTGATCCCGGCGAAGGACATGGAGGTGCCGGACAGATAGCCGCGCGGGTTCTTCAGGAAGGCGTCGAGCGAGGCGACGTCCCACTTCTCGCCCTTGCCCTTGCGCTCGCGAAGCGCCGCGGAATAGCCGAAGCCGTCGGCATGGCCCTTGGTCTGGTCGACCGTGTTCCACAGGTTCGGGCCGACGCGATTCGGGCCGCCATTGGTGAATGTGTGGCAGGCGGTGCAGGCCGACACGGCACGCTCGCCGCGGGCAGCATCCGCCACCTTCAGGCGCTCCTCGATCGGGGCCTCGGCGGCGGCGGGAGCAGCGGCGGCTGCCGCCGCGGCTGGTGCATCTCCCGGGAGCGCATAGCCGGGCACGACCGGCTTCTTCGGGCTGACGATGATCCCTGCCAGCATGCTCGTCGCGACCACCACCAGCAACGAGCCGACAACCGCGCCGGCGATCTTGTTCAATTCCATGTTCATGATCGACCTCGTCCCCCAGCGCCGGCCGCGACCGGACACAGACGTGCGCAATCGGCCGATGGACGGCCGGAACCCGCGCGGGTGATTAGCCGCTTTGCGCCGCGCTTTGCAACTCCTATAAGCGCCGCTGCCTTCGAGACCTTTTGCCACGCAGCCTGCGACCTGCCATCGATCATGTCGGACCCCCTCGTCATCATCCCCGCGCGCATGGCGGCGCTGCGCCTTCCCGGCAAGCCGCTGGCCGACATCAACGGCCTGCCGATGATCGTGCATGTCTGGCGCCGCGCGATCGAGGCGGGCATCGGCCCGGTCGCGGTGGCCACCGACACGGCCGCGATCGCGGCAGCTGTGGAGGCCGCCGGCGGCCGCGCGGTGATGACGCGCGCCGATCACCCCTCCGGCTCCGATCGCATCCGCGAGGCGGCCGAAAGCCTCGACCCGGACGGGCGCCATGATGTGCTGGTGAACCTGCAGGGCGATTTCCCCACCATCGATCCGTCCGCCATCGCGGTCTCGATCGAGCCCTTGTCGGACCCGGCGGTCGACATCGCCACGCTCTGCGCCGAGATCGTCGACGAGGAGGAGAAGACGGCGCCAAGCGTGGTGAAGCTGATCGGCACGCCCGTGTCGCCCGGCCGTCTGCGCGCGCTCTACTTCACCCGCGCCACCGCGCCGTCCGGCGAGGGCCCGCTCTATCACCATGTCGGCGTCTATGCCTATCGCCGCCGCGCGCTCGACCGCTTCGTCAGCCTGCCGCCATCCACGCTGGAGCAGCGCGAGAAGCTGGAGCAACTGCGGGCGCTGGAAGCGGGTATGCGCATCGACGCACGGATCATCGACCATGTTCCGCGCGGCGTGGACACGCCCGCCGACCTCGAGCGCGCGCGCGTCGCACTGGCTGGCCAAGCCCTTGCGGGCCGCCCCGCGCCGGGCCGCTGAGGGCCGCCACATGAGAACCGTCGTTTCCTACCAAGGCGAGCCAGGCGCCTTCTCCCAGGCGGCCGCGCTCGAGGTCTTCCCGGATTGCGAAGCCCTGCCCTGCGCGACCTTCGAGGACGCGCTCGCCGCCGTGGCCGACGGAACGGCGCGCTACGGCATGATCCCGATCGAGAACTCGCTGGCGGGTCGCGTCGGCGACATCCACCATCTGCTGCCGCGCTCCGGCCTGCACATCATCGGCGAGCACTTCCTGCCGATCCGCTTCCAGCTGATGGCGCCGAAGGGCGCGAGCCTATCGACCATCCGGACGGCGGAAAGCCACGTCGTCGCGCTCGGCCAGGTGCGCAAGGTGATGAAGCAGCTGAAACTGCGGGCGATCGTCGGCGCCGACACCGCAGGTTCGGCAAGACTGGTGGCCGAGAGCGGCGACATCACCCGCGCCGCCTTCGCCTCGCGGCTGGCGGCCGACATCTACAAGCTCGACATCCTGATGGAGGATGTCGAGGACGAGAAGCACAACACCACCCGCTTCGTCGTGCTGTCGAAATATCCGGAATATGCCCGCGCCGGCAACGGCCCGACGGTGACGAGCTTCGTCTTCCGGGTCCGCAACATTCCCGCCGCGCTCTACAAGGCCCTGGGCGGGTTCGCCACCAACGGCGTGAACATGACGAAGCTGGAGAGCTACATGCTCGACGGCCATTTCTACGCGACCATGTTCTACGCCGAGGTCGAGGGCCACCCCGACGATCCGCCGCTCAAGCGCGCCCTGGACGAGCTGGAATACTTCTCCCGCGAGGTGAAGGTGCTCGGCGTCTACCCGGCCCACCCCTTCCGGGACAGCTTCCGGGAACAGTGACGGCGCTCGCGGCAGGGCGTTCAGCCCTCCAGCCAGACGCGGATCAGGGTATGCGCGAGCGCGATCGGCGCCGCAGGCGTCCGCCCGTCCGGGTGCCGGCGCTCGATCATGGCGCGCGCTTCCGCGCGGGTGCGGCAGAGCGCGTCCTCCCGCCCGGCCAGGTCGATCGCCATCCCGTCCCCCAACCCCCGCCTCACGCAGCCGGCTCATCCGCAGCACGGGGAA